>JAXJSN010000148.1:0-12457 GCA_036310085.1 Ruminococcus sp. | reverse complement strand
TTCATTCTGCTATTTGAAGGACGCTTTGCTTTTGAAGGATAAGCACTGCTATCAACAGGAGCAACACTTACTTTTTTATATTCAGGGTTTATTGTTGATGCTTGTTTAAAAATTTCGCAAGCAAACTCATACCAACTGCAATATCCCTCGTTTGTAGCATGATAACGACCATACTTATCAGTTTCAGCCATATCAACTAAGAGTTTAGCTAAGTCAAATGTATAGGTTGGTGAACCTATCTGATCATCTACTACAGTAAGCTTATCGTGTGTTTTTCCAAGCTTAAGCATAGTTTTGATAAAGTTATTGCCGTTTTTACCAAATACCCATGCTATGCGAACAATATAATATTTTTCAAGCCACTTTTCAACAGCCAACTCACCCTCATATTTTGTCATACCGTAAACATTAAGAGGAGCACGCTCATCATCAGGATTCCAAGGACGAACACCTTGCCCGTCAAAGACATAGTCAGTGGATATGTAAATCATTTTGCAATCAAGCTCTTTACAACATCTAGCTATGTTTTCGGTACCAACAGCATTTACAGCTCTTACCTTTTCCTGCTTATCTTCGTCTTCAGCAAGATCAACTGCAGTCCATGCAGCACAGTGAATTACTGCCTCAGGTTTTTCTTCAAAAAGAACCTTTTGAACACTTTCTGCATCGGTAATATCCATTTCTTCGATATCAACACCAATTGCAGTATGCCCTCTTTTATTTAATTCATTGACAACATCATAGCCAAGTTGTCCCTTTACTCCGGTTACAAGTACACGCATACTATTAAATTCCTTACTCAACATCCTTTAGCCTTTCTCCGTACATCTCAGCAAAATAATTTTGATATTCACCTGATACTATACGCTCCCACCATTCTTTATTGTCAAGATACCACTGAATTGTTTTCTGAATACCCTCAACAAACATTGTTTCAGGCAACCAACCAAGCTCGGCATGAATTTTTGCAGGATCAATTGCATAACGCATATCGTGACCTTTTCTGTCTGTAACATGAACAATCAAATCTTCGCTCTTACCAAGAGCTTTACAGATTATTTTTACAATATCAATGTTTTTCATTTCATTGTGACCACCGATATTATAAACCTCTCCTACCTTGCCCGTTCTTATAATAAGGTCAATTGCTTTACAATGATCCTCAACATAAAGCCAATCACGAACATTAAGTCCCTCGCCATATACTGGTAATGGCTTTTCAGCTAAAGCGTTAGCAATCATAAGAGGAATAAGCTTTTCAGGGAACTGATAAGGACCGTAGTTATTGGAACAACGGCTGATTGTTGTAGGCAATCCATAAGTTCTGTGGTAAGCATTTACCAAAAGATCTGCACCTGCTTTTGATGATGAATATGGACTTGATGTTTTAAGTGGTGTAGTCTCTGTAAAGAAAAGGTCAGGTCTGTCAAGTGGTAAATCACCATACACTTCATCAGTTGAAACCTGATGATAACGCTTTACACCATATTCTCTTGATGCGTCCATAAGCACCTGTGTTCCTAAAATGTTAGTCTGTAAAAAGATTTCAGGATTTTCAATTGAACGATCAACATGGCTTTCAGCCGCAAAATTAACAACTATGTCAAATTTTTCTTCCTCAAACAATTCAAACATTGCTTTTCTATCGCAAATATCTGCTTTTACAAATCTAAAATTTTCATATTTCATTGCATCCTTGAGAGTTTCAAGATTTCCTGCATATGTAAGCTTATCTACACATACTATTCTATCTTCAGGATGCTCCTTAAGCTCAAGATACACAAAATTTGCACCAATAAAACCTGCTCCGCCTGTTACTAATATATTCATAGCTATAACTCCTGTATATTAATTAAATTAATACTTTAATCTACCATCAGCCACTGCTTTAAGATGCTGACCATAAGGACTCTTACCGTACTTTTCTGAACTTTCGATAAGCTTATCCTTTGAAATCCAAGCATTTTTATACGCTATTTCCTCAGGTGCAGATATTTTAATGCCTTGTCTTTGCTCTATCATTCTCACATAATCAGCTGCATCAACAAGACTGTCCATAGTTCCTGTATCAAGCCATGCATAACCTCTGCCTAAAAGCTGAACATCCAACGCAGATTCATTAAGATACATTTCATTAAGGGTAGTAATCTCAAGCTCTCCTCTTGCCGATGGTTTTACTGCTTCAGCTTTTTCTGATACACCACAAGGGTAAAAATATAAGCCTGTAATTGCATAATTTGATTTGGGATTCTGCGGTTTTTCTTCAACAGAAATAACCTTTCCTGCTTCATCAAACTCAACAATACCAAAACGCTCGGGGTCTGTTACATAATAACCAAAAATAGTCGCTCTATTATTTTCTTCAGCATTTTTAACCGAATCTCTAAGTAAACGCACAAAACCGTTACCATAAAAAATATTATCACCTAATACCATCGCACAAGCATCATTACCAATAAATTCTTTACCTAAAACAAATGCCTGAGCAAGACCATCCGGAGAAGGCTGAATCTTATAGCTAAGATTTATACCAAACTGACTGCCATCACCAAGTAACTGTTCAAAACGAGGGGTATCAATCGGAGTTGATATTATCATAATATCTTTTATTCCAGCAAGCATAAGTGTTGATAATGGATAGAATATCATCGGCTTATCATACACCGGTAAAAGCTGTTTTGAAGTTACCATTGTAAGAGGATACAAGCGTGTACCAGCTCCACCTGCTAAAATTATGCCTTTCATATTAAAATACCCCTTTATATTTTAGTTTACTTATCCTATTATCATATCAATAAGCTCTCGAACTGCACCATGTCCGCCGATATTTTTACAAATATAATCAACTTTTGTCTTCACTTCTTCAAGTGCATCTGCCGGGCAAGCAGAAAAACCGCAATATGCCATACATTCCAAATCATTTACATCGTCACCAATATATGCAACCTGATTTTTTGAAAGCTTATATTTATCAATAAGCATTGTTAAAATTTCAATTTTATTGCTTATACCCTGATATACCTCTTTTATTTTAAGGTCTCTTGCTCTTCCAGCAACAATTTCAGAGCTTTTGCCTGTAATTATAGCAGTAATAATACCATATTCATCACATTTTATAAGACGATACCCATCTCTTACATCAAACGCTTTAAATATCTCACCATTGCTTCCGTAATAAATCTTTCCGTCTGTTAATGTGCCATCAACATCCATTACAAGCATTTTTATTTCTTTAAGCTTTTCTATCATAATACAATTCCCATACCTGTAATATCGTTAATTCGTATTGTTCCCACTAATTTTCCGTCATCAATTACAGGTAAAGCAGAAATATTCTTTTCATTCATAAGCTTTAAAGCTTCAATTGCTAATATATCTGAACTTACAACAACAGGATTTTTAATCATCAATTCGTCTATTGTAATATTGTAAACATCAATTCCATTTGATAATGCTCTTCGAAGATCGCCATCAGTAAACACACCGATAAGAGTATCATTATCAACAACATTTACAATACCTAAAGCTTTGTTACTCATAACAACAATAGCATCTTTAAGACTTGTGCCTACTGCTGTAACTGAGTTTTTATCCCCACTCTTCATAAGGTCAGCAACCATAACAACAAGCTTTTTACCTAAAGAGCCTGCCGGATGGAATAAAGCAAAGTTCTGCTCATTAAAGCCATAAATCTTTGATGCACATACAGCAAGAGCATCTCCAAATGCAAGTGCTACAGTTGTACTTGATGTAGGAGCAAGATTCATAGCACACGCCTCTTTAAATGGCGGGAAAACAAAAGAATAATCACTATGCTTAATAAGTGTACTGTTTTCATTACCCGAAATACCTACAAGTTTCGCACCGATAAGCTTAAGACTTGGAATAAGTCTTGTAACCTCTTCACTTTCACCGGAAAAAGAAATTGCAATCACAACATCTTCACTTCTAAGCATACCCAAATCACCATGCTGTGCTTCAGCAGGATGGAGAAAAAACGATGGTGTGCCAAGACTAGCCATTGTAGCAGCAATTTTAGTTCCGATATGTCCGGGCTTACCCATACCTGTAATTACAACCTTACCCTTACAATCACAAATTAATTTTACAATTTCAACAAATCTATCATCAAGAGCATTTTTAACAAGCTCCATAGCCGCTATTTCAGTATCAAATAGCTTTTTACCCTCTTCAAGAATATTAATTTCAGGCATTTAATTCACCGCCTCGTATACTTTTACAAGCTTTTTAAGTAAAGCTTCCATTTCGTCAAGAACAACCATATTAGGACCATCTGACCAAGCATTATCTGGATCAGGATGAGTTTCCATAAACAATCCATCCACACCTATTGCAACTGCTGCCTTTGCCAAATACTCCACATATTCTCTGTTACCACCTGTGCAATTACCCTTACCACCTGGCTTTTGAACAGAATGAGTTGCATCAAAAATCACCGGATAACCAAGCTTTTTCATCTCAACAAGACCTGTCATATCTACAACAAGATTGTTATAGCCAAAGCTTGTACCTCTTTCACATAACATAATATTGTCATTTCCGCTTTCAGCAACCTTTTGAGCACAATTTTTCATATCCCAAGGTGCTAAAAACTGAGCCTTCTTGATATTTATACATTTACCTGTTTTTGCAGCGGCAACAAGTAAATCTGTCTGACGACAAAGAAATGCCGGAATCTGAACAATATCACAAACCTTACCAACTTGCTCTGCTTGCCATGGCTCATGAATATCAGTAGCTATAGGAAGACCGTAAGTTTCCTTAACTTTTTTTAGTATTTCCAAACCCTTTTCAATTCCCGGACCTCTTTTACCATTAATAGATGTTCTATTAGCTTTATCGAAAGAAGCCTTAAATGTATACGGAATACCAAGATTGTCTGTAATCGCCTTCATTTTTTCAGCAATAGACATTACCATTTCTTCGGACTCAATAACACAAGGTCCTGCTATTAATTTAAACATATATGTATCTTCCTTTTTACAGATTTTCTGCTTCTTCCTTAAGAAGAATTCTAACCTTTTCAAGGTCCTTTGGAGTATCAACCGAAAGGGACTTGCAATGACAATTTATGTAATAGCAATCCTTTCTGTTTTCAATAAATCTGAAAGAATCGTTTTCTTCTATCTTTTCAATCTCACCACGAGGAGTATCGTGATAAAACTGTAACGCTTTCTTAGTAAATGTACCAACGCCTACAAACTTTTTGAATGTATAGTTCATAGCACCTTTTGGAAACGGAATAGGAGCTCTTGAAATAAATAATACAATACCATCTTTATTAGTTACAATCTTAAGATTAGCAGGATCAACAACCTCAACAGGGTCAGAAAAATCTGTCATAAGGTTAGATACATAAAATTCATCAGGATTGATACCTTCAGGAATACACATCTTAATTGTTTCTGCTGAAAGAGTAGGCTCATCACCATTTATCATACAATAAAGATCAGCATCAACCTTTGTCATAACTTCATAAAGTCTTTCAGTTGCAGTATCGTGGTCCTTAGATGTCATAATAACCTTTGCACCAAAACCCTCGCAAACCTCTTTTATCTCTTCGGAATCAGTAGCAACATAAACCTCATCGAATAAATCAACTTCCTTTGAGTGCTTATGAACCCACCATACCATAGGATGTCCATTTATATCTGCAAGTGGCTTGTTTCCAAAACGAGTTGAACCGCCTCTGGCAGGAATCATACCAATAATTTTCATATCTATTTCCTCCTTTTAATCCTTTGCTTTAGTTCAGTATACTTTTTTTCGCCTAAACAACCAATTAAAATTCTATTAGGTGAATGTTTAACAAAATCAATAGTATTGTTAAGCTTTGCTCTTAAATATCTTTTTGTATGTTCAGCCTTGTTTTCATTTTCATTCCACGAAGCACCACAATGATGAATTGCATAAGTATTTTTGGTTACCTTTAATTCTCTTGTCCATGGGTCTTTTGGGGAAAAATATTCTATAGGAAATATACAAGCACCGCAAATCTCCTGATAACTATTATCATTGTTTAATCCGTTTTTAAACAACCACTCGCTGTTTCTGTGAGGACAGGTATATAAATCCATCTCGCCATTTTCTTTAATAAACGGAATATTTTCATAGTCATCCATCATTATTTTTATTAACGGATGATTTTTACAGGCTCCGAAGCCAGCTCCAGTATTAACCTGATTTCCCTGCTGTCTTCCAATAAAACAATCGCATTTCAGCAAATCATCAATCGGCTTGATAATTTCGACATCGGTATCTAAATACACACCACCATTGTTATACACTATAACAAGTCTTGCATAATCAGTAGCAAAAGCCCATTTTTTCGCTTCATAAGCTTGCTTGCAATATAAATTTGAATTTATATCAAAATTATCTTCATTCCACTCAACTATTTCGTAATCCGGACAATACTTCTTCCAACTATCTATACATTTAAGAACAGATTTAGACTTAGGATTCTTACCGAACCAACAATAATGAATTATTTTAGGAATCATAAACACACATCCTATTTAAAAAATCTTTTAATTTGCCAATACAAAAACATAAACTTTGGGAACGCTACCTCGTAATAGAATGGACTGTTACTTATATTAACCTTGCAATATCGTGACTTTGTTATCAATAATCGCCTTAACTTTCTTTTAAGTTGTTTAGCATACTTTTTACCTTCAGGCAAAGTTTTAAGCTGATCTGCATGAGTTGAATAATAATACATTAGTCTTTTTAAGCTTTGAGGATAATTTATATCGTTTTCTCTTTTCTTAAAAAATTCAACCTGTTCTTCTCCTGCCTCTACCTCAGAAAGTCTTTTTAATGAATATTTTTTAAGCATCGTACTATCCGTATTTTGAAAATAGTAATAAAACGGATATTCAATGTATGTTATTTTTTCAGCTCTATAAATGATCTTGTAAATTAAAAATACATCTTCATGAATTTTACCATCAGGGAACCTCATATTATCGAATAAACATTTTCTATAAAGCTTACACCATGGAACATTAACCAAATTACTGCGATAATAATAAAAGTTCATTGAACTATACTCTTCAACTTTTTCATCTTTTAAATCAAAATAATCTATAAAATGATCAACTTTTTGAAAACCACAAGCCGCAATATCACTATCTGTATTTACCGATAACGATAGTAAAGTTTCGAGTGTTTTTGGATGTATCCAATCATCACTATCAACAAAAAATATATATTCACCTTTAATAATATCAAGGGCACGATTTCTTGCAGTTGCCTGTCCGGTGTTTTCCTGATGCATAACTGTTATGCGATTATCTTTATTAGCACAATCGTCACATATTTTACCGCTGTTATCAACACTTCCGTCATTTATTAATATCAGTTCAAAATCAGAAAATGTTTGATTAAGAATACTATCAATACAGCGGTTAACATAATTTTCAACATTATATACAGGAACTATAATACTTATAGTTGGCATAAACTTCCTCGTTTCATTTTCTGATTTTATCAATTACTGCTCTAAATATCCAATATAATTTCATGAAATTCGGATAAGCTTTTTCGTATATCCAAGGATATTCTCTTAAAGTTAATCTATATCTTTTGTTTTGTTTTTTTAAATATTTACGCAATTCTTTTTTTAATTTAGGAATATAAGTTTTCTCTAATTCAGTGTTATTACTCTTCTTTATGTTCATTATTTGGGCATCAAGACACAATATATATTTTTTTATGCAAAAATTATATACATTTGTCATATTCCGCTCTTTAAAAAACTCCCGCTGGGATTTAATAGCGTCTAATATCACTAATCTCTTAGGTGACCAATTGGAATTCATAATACTCTCAGGATTAATGTAATAATAATACATTCCAGCCTCAATAAAAGAGATATTTTCATATTTAAATAATACTTTATGCGTTGTAAATTCATCCTCATGAAGCTTGCCAATAGGAAATCTTATATCACTGAAAGCATCTTTTTTATATAATTTTGCACACGCAATTACAGCATTAACATTATTATTAATGAAGAACTCCTGAGTAGATATTAACTTATAATTAAACTTGTCCATTGCAATATCGGGTTCATCATTTTCAGTTTTTATAAAAGCACAAATACTTACTGAACTTTGTGTTTCAATAGCAGCGTTCAATAACAATTCAAGATATCTGGGATGGATCCAATCATCACTATCTATAAATGAAATCCATTCACTGTTACTATTAGTTAAAGTCCATTCAATACCTGCATTACGAGCAGCTGAAAGACCAGCATTTTTTTGATGTATAACCTTAACTCTAGTATCTCTATCAGCATAACCATCGCAAATTTTTCCACTATCATCAGGACTGCCATCATCAACTAATATTAATTCAAAATCATTATAAGTCTGAGATAATATACTTTCAACACACCGACTTAAATATTCTTCAACCTTATAAACAGGTACCACAATACTAATTTTTGGCATATTTTGTCCTCACTTAAAAAGTTAATTAGATCTTAAATATTTATAATAAAAACCACTTAATAATGAATATAACCTAACATTACGATTTGAACACAAAAAGGAAAACATAATTATTCTTATTGCATAATCCTTTCCATAATATTTTTTCAATAATCTATAAGCAAAAATAATATTTCTACTTTGCTTATTGTACCATTTTATACTTTTAATCTTAGGTATTTCTTTTAACAATATCTGAATCCAATCTTTACCTAATGCTTTACTATACTCTGTATACATTAATACAAAATGCAATATTGGAAAACTATTACGCAATTTTTTATTTTTTATTACACAATAATAATGATTTGCAAAATCTAGAGATACTTCATTCAACGCATTTAACTTCAAGTTATTTTTAACTGTATTCATCATTGAATCAGAGCGTTGATAATAATAATATCCTGCATAATCAATATTAGATACCTTTTTAGAATATAATACACATTGCAACACAAAATCTAAATCTTCTGCAAAATTCTCACAACTCTCGCAAAAATATATTTTATTTTCTTTTATAATTTTTGCTTTAAAAATTCGTGTCCACACTGCCCATCCAGTTTTTTCAGTTAAAACAGAAAACATAATATAATCATACTTGTCCTGTTGAGTAGTCAAAATGGTGTTATTTGATCTATATTCAGAGCAACATATTTCCTCTCTATTATCATCTGACATAATCCAATTTGATGCCACGAAATCAGCCTCTAATTCAACTATAGCACTGTGCAAATTTTCAACCCAATCATTTCTAACATAATCATCAGCATCACAAAACATAATATATTCACCGGTGGCCATATCAAGTCCTGCATTTCTGGCACTTGATACACCACCATTTTTTTTATGTATCACTTTTACACGTTTATCCTTCTGAGTATATTCATCACATATTTTCCCACAATTATCCGGACTTTCATCATCAACAAGAATGATTTCTAAATCAATAAAACTCTGATTTAACAAACTATCTACACATCGCTTAATATACTTTTCGACATTATATATAGGAATTATTATACTCACCATTTTATTTCACTACACTACCTTTATAAAGAATTAACAGCATCGAGCCCTATCAACACACGTTTTTTATATTCAGGAAGGATAGAATTAAGTTGTTTTTTTATTTTTTCTTCATTTAACATAAGCCATTCAAAACGATCTGCCAAATCATTATCTGTCATTAACTCTTGTACAGGTAATACATAATTTTCATGTTCACCAAATAAATCTTTAGCTATACCAAGAGATTTAACAGAATAGCCTAATACTAAAGTTGGAACACCTGTAGAATAAGCCGCAATAGTAGCATGAGTTCTTGCTCCTACAAAAAAACGACAACGAGAAATATATCCCTTTAATTCCTCACAATTACAATCTTGAACTAGCATTACTCTACCTGTTGATTTATATCTTTCATATAAATCATTTAACACAACCCTGTCGTCATTCCCTTCCCAAATAACATGAGGAATAAGCAATATGTTCATGTTGGTTTCATCTAAAATTTTTTCAATTAATCTACAATAATTATTTCTGGTTATCCCATTTATTTTTTCACAATTTTCAACTAACGGACTTAAATTTATTCCTACTAATTCTGAATTATTAAAACTATCAGGTAATGGTAATTCAATTTTATTAAGCAAAAAAGCTGTATCAGCAACTAGAATTGTGTTAGGATTAATTTTTTTTAAAGCGTTATATGAAATGCTTTCTCTAGCAGTAATTAAATCAAATTTTTTAATATCCGCTTTTACGTTTTCTTTTTCCAAAAGCTTCGGTTCAATAGAGCAACCCCAAAAGACCGTTTTTAGTCCCGCACTTTTCCACATTGTATGATCTTTAGCTAATCTTTCTATAAGCCAATCACCATAACAATATGTATCTCCTCCGATTGATAAAGCAATGTCATTTCTCTTAACCTCAGCACTTGATGCTTCACTTAGATAATCCATCAACTGATAATTATTAAATATTTTTAATAAGAAAAAGGCTTTCATAAACAGCAAACTAAAACGCTTTAGATTTCCTCTCGATCCTTTTTTTATCACTGTACATAATTCATTAACCTTATATTTTTCGTCTTCTTCCGGTCGTCCTGAAACAACAACTATTTCATTTTTTTTATAATCAAGTAATTCTGCGGTAGTTCTCACTAAAGCCTCGCACCCATGATTACCACTGCCATCATGTGCATACAAAACATACTTTTTCATAATTACTAACCTTTAATCCTTTTTATTTTATCAATCAATCTAAGCTTCCAGCAATGTATTAAATGACGAGGATGTCTACGATGATATGGAATAGAATAGTATGCTCTTGCTTCAGGTGTATATGGATCATGCCATTCAGCATCTGCCGGAAAGTATCTATCTGAAAGTTCTTTCCATTCCATATTATCGTAATCACACCAAAACTCCGTATAATTTTCAGCTTTGGGAACTGAACGCGAAAGAACAATATTACCTAAAGCAACATCATCTATATCACTTTTAACACAAATCATTTTATGTTTATTTTTTGAATATAATTTTTTGCCTTTATCAGTATTGAGCATTATTACTGATATTCCGTTATCGTCATCCTCTACAAATTTAGGAAAGCTTTGTTTATATCCCCAATAATCACCTAAGGTAATATCACCTACTCTTGTTTTGTTAGTATATTTACATTTATAGCAACTTTCTCGAAGAAAATAGTTTTTAAGAAATCCATTTATATATGTATGCTCTTTATCAATTACAGTAGTGCCATCATCAAAAATTAATTTTAAATGGAAATCTTTCCAACCGGGATTTTTTTCTCTAAAATTAGCGTTAACAACTTTTTTACCATAAATATCCTCTATGTATGATATATACTTGCTAAATACATTTGGAGAAGGGGTACCATGGCACAATAAATCAATGGTTATTAAATTTTCAGGATTATATCCTAAAAATTTATATAACCCATCAACTTGACATGGAGTGCCTGAAAATAAAACTTTTTTTCCGCTTTCCAAAGTATCTTTAACCGACTGATAAATTGTACCAATTTCGCTTTGTACATATTTAGAGCCCCTTAGTTTTTCAAGCTCGCCAATAGAACTAACACTAATATGACAGACACTCATATCAGACATCAAAGCCGCACCTATAACAACACCTTGATTATTAATTATCCACTCTGCAAAAATTGAAAATAACCCACCAGATGAGCTTTTTTTTCTAATTTCGTCATTTTTTGCCATAGCTGCATAAACAGAACCTTCAGAATTCAAACTTAATTCTGAATTTTGAGGACATTTTTTCTGACATAACTTACACGACACACATTTGCTACTATCAATAACAGGATATAAAAAACCTTTTTCATCCGGCTTCATTACTATAGCTTTATGGTTGCAAATATTCACACATAAAGCACAACCTGTACAAATATTTTTTTCACATATTTGCATATAAATATCCCTCGATTTTATTTATTTCTCAAATCCTTTATTTCAGGAAATTTAACATTTCCCCACCAACGAGACTGCCATTCCATATTTTGATTAAAGCCTTCAACTGTCTCTACCTCAAATGTAACAGCCCCATCAATATGATCATAAAAATTCCAGCCACCATATTCATTTACGCCATATAAAACAGGTGTCAGCTTGTATTTACCCGGAACCAACTGTGATACATCAGCTTCAAGAGGAATAGTTATCTCATCACCAGCCTTACACGAAAATAAGTTTGGTGCAAGTAAAACAGTTATAGATGTTCCGTCTGCTGCAATAAGACGAGATCTGTAAGCTACATTCTTAATTTCTTTACTTGCCTTAACTGTAATATTAAAGCGAATCTTCTCGCCAACTTTAATACGCCATTCATTCTTATCTGCAATAGAAATACTAGTTAACTTCACGCCATCAACTAATTCTTGATTACGCTTTAATA
>JAXJSN010000147.1:0-11044 GCA_036310085.1 Ruminococcus sp. | reverse complement strand
GGATGTACAAATTTGATAACGGACAGATAAGTCTTGAAGATTTTGGTCAGCCGATTGGTATGAATTTAAAAAACAGCAATCGTTGGGTTAAGCGTGCACAAATGATTCCGTGGATTGAGATTGAGAAGAAATATGCAAAGCTGTTTTGAAACAAAAGGGAAATGTAGCAAAATCTTTAAGACTAGGTCTTGGTGCAAGAATAATCCCAGCAGAATATGGCTTTTCTGATGCAGAAATACCATTGCAAATTCAAGAAAATCCGTATCTTCAATACTTCTGTGGTTATAAAGCTTTTGATGACAGCAAGCCGCCGTTTGATTCATCAATGATGGTGTATTTCCGTAAACGATTGACTCCTGAAATAATTGGTGAAATCAATGAGCTGATTATTTCTGCAGAGCAAGCAAAGAATATAAACGATGATTCAAAGTCGGATAATTCAGATGATGACGATAAAAACAGCGGAACAATGATTGTTGATGCTACTTGTGCACCGTCGCAAATTACATATCCACAGGATGTGTCTTTGCTCAACAAGGCTCGTGAAAGTAGCGAAAAAATCATAGATGAGTTACACGAAAAAGGCACATAAAGACTATACATCTTACTCAAAAAATCGCAAACCAAAGGCAAAACAAACCCGTAAAGCAATCGGTAATCAACTAAATTATCTCAAAAGAAATATAGGAAACATCGAGAAAATGCTTGCTGCTGGAAAGAAAATGCCTGAAAAATTCAAGGAGAGATTTTCAACTATAAAAATAATTTACGCACAGCAAAAAGAAATGTACGATAATCACACTCACAGCGTGAAAGACAGAATTGTAAGTTTGAGCCAACCTTGGATTAGACCGATTGTGCGTGGAAAAGCAAAGGCGAAGGTTGAGTTTGGTGTAAAGCTCGATATCAGTGTTTGTGATGGCTGGACAAGATTGGAACGCCACAGTTTTAATGCTTATAACGAAGCAACTGGCTTGAAAAATATGATTGAACAATATATGAAACGCACAGGGCATTATCCCAAGCGAGTTCTTGCAGACAAAATCTATCGTAACCTAGATAATTTGAACTATTGCAAGCAGCATAACATTCAACTTTCCGGACCAGCTCTAGGCAGACCGAAAAAGGATGCTGAGATTGACAGAAAACAGAATTACATTGATGAGTGCGAGCGTGTAGAGGTTGAACGAAAATTCAGCCTCGCTAAACGCAAGTGCGGGATGGGTATGATAGTGACAAGGTTAAAGGAAACAACTTGCCACAGTATTGCTATGTCCGTTTTACTTCTTAATCTAAGAAAGATTGAGAAAATATGGGCTACAATACCATTGCTTTATAATCGCAGTTTTAAATTGACATTTATTCAGTAGGCATTAGATAAAGGTAACTTAATTTTTAAAAACAAGAGGTAGCAATACCTCAGTTTTGCTATGCAGTTTTATGCATCAATTTAAAAACTTTTATGCTATTTTGTTTGCAAAAGCACATGATTAAGAGGCTGCCTCACTTAATTAGTGATATAATCCCCTTTTTTTGACAGGATAAAAGGAATAGGAGAGTCTAATTTTAACAGAGTAAAAAGGTAAGTATTGCGGTTTAAATCATTTAAATTTTCTATGTGCATAACGAAATCAAATTAATTTCAAAACTATTATAGCCGGTACTATTTTAATTACCTAAAAACTAATTGCATAATTTAATTGCTTACTCTACCGCAATACTTACCTTATCGTGTTTAAAGAATTGCTATACCTATATTTTACATTAAGAAAAATGAAAATTCAATACTTGTTAATATTTAATATTCATATTAATATGAGAAAATAATCAAATAAACTTGTTTAAATTATACATAATGCTAGAATTATTGCAGATGATTAACTGATAAATGTTATTGAATATATAAATAAAAATGCACCCGATTAAGTTTAATTAATACTCAAAAGGTATTAATAAAATTACTCAGGTGCATATATTTAAATTTTTAAGCAAGAATTTCGTCTGCAAGAGTATTAAGCTGTGCTTCATTTTCGGCTGTCATTTTTGACTTGATTGTAACAATAGTTGGGCAAAGCTCAATATTCTTCATTTCTTCAAAGTAAGCCTTCATTACCTTGCCGGCACTTGGTGCCCAAGAACCGTTTTCAACAATAGCTACTTTTCTGTTTCTGTATGTTTTTATTTTAAGGTGATGCAGAAAATCATTTGCAACAGGGAAAATATCTCCATCGTATGACGGTGAAAGCATAACCATTTTGCTGTAACGGAATGCATCTTCTACACATTCTGCCATATCTTCTCTTGCAAGGTCAGAGATTGCAATTTTTTTATCAGTTTTGCTCTTTAGTATGTCGTATAATTTTAGAGCGGCTTCCTTAGTGTTGCCGTGAATTGAGGAGTACGCAATAAAAACACCGTCAGTTTCAGGTTCGTATTTGCTCCAAGTGTCATATAGTCCTATATAGTATGAAAGATTTTCAGTTAAGATAGGACCATGTAACGGACAAATAGTCTGAATGTCGAGTGTAGCGGCTTTTTTGAGCAGATTTTGAACCTGTGCACCATATTTGCCTACAATATTAAAATAATAGCGTCTTGCTTCGCAAGCCCAGTCTTCATCGGTGTCAAGAGCACCGAATTTGCCAAAGCCATCAGCAGAAAATAAAACTTTTTCTGTGCTTTCATAAGAAACCATAACCTCAGGCCAGTGAACCATCGGAGCCATAACAAAGGTAAGCTTATGCTGCCCTAAATCAAGAACATCGCCTTCTTTAACGCTTAAAGTTCTGTCGGTTAAGTTAATTGAAAAGAACTGTGGGAGCATTGAAAAAATCTTTGCGTTGCCAACAAGTACCATTTGCGGATATTTTTCAGCAAGTAGCTGAATGTTTGAAGCGTGGTCAGGCTCAAGATGATGAATTACAAGATAATCAGGCTGTTTTCCATCAAGAGCTTTTTCGAGGTTTTCAAGCCATTCGTCAGTTTTACGCTTATCAACTGTATCCATAACAGCAATCTTTTCGTCAAGAATAACATATGAATTGTAAGAAATGCCATTTGGTATAATATATTGGCTTTCAAAAAGATCAAGGGTTTTATCGTCAGCACCTATGTATTTAATTGAATCAGTAATTTTTATATCCATTGTCTTTCTCCTGTGTATATTTTCTTGATAAATAAGATATTGACATATTATCAAGAAGTATACATTTATTATATAAAAAATCGACCAATAAATCAATATTTTATTTTTAGAAATTTGCTTTGGTGTAAAAGATTTATTGTTATCAGTACGAAATACTTGCATTAATATGTAAATTTATTTACTTTTAATAATCACTGTGGTATAATTATTTTGTAAATTTATCGAATAGCAGGTGTTAAAATGAGTAATGAAAATAATAATAGTCAGATAAACCTTACACGAAGCGAAATGAGAGAGCAAACCTTTATGCTTTTATTTTCTGAGCAGTTTGATGATGAGCCGTTAGAAACTACACTCGAAGATCACGATGAGATGTTTGAGGGTGGAGTTTGTGGTTATGCCCAGGCTGTTGTGAGCGGATTACAGTCAAAAAGGGAAGATATTGATTCCGAAATCTCTAAGTATTTGAAAAAGGGTTGGACTTTGTCAAGAATTTCCAAGGCATCTCTTGCAATTTTAAGACTTGCAATTTATGAAATGAAGTATGTTGACAGCGTTCCTTATAGTGTTTCTATTAATGAGGCTGTAGAGCTTGCTAAAAAATATACAATTGATGAAAGTCGTTTTGTAAATGGTATTCTCGGTGCATTTGCTCGTGATAATTCTGAGGGCGAAAAATGAGTCTTTACCTTGGTATAGATACATCTAATTATACAACCTCAGTCGCACTTTATGATACACAGTCAGCCCAGATTTATCAGCAAAAAAAGCTTTTGCCTGTTAAAAGTGGTCAGGCAGGACTAAGACAAAGTGATGCTGTTTTTTATCATACAGCTCAGCTTCATTCTTTGTTTGAACAGCTTGTAAAAGATGTTGATACATCGCAGATTAAGGCAATTGGCGTATCTACTCGACCACGACCTGTCGAGGGTTCGTATATGCCTTGCTTTACTGTGGGTGAGAACACCGCAAGAATACTTTCATCTGCACTTAAAAAACCTTTGCTTGAGTTTTCACATCAAGAAGGGCATATTGCCGCCGCTCTTTATTCAGCTAACCGAGATGATTTGTTTGGCAAAAAGTTCTTAGCATTTCATGTAAGCGGTGGTACTACCGAGGGTGTAATAGCCAGCGGTGAGCAGAGCGGTTTTACTGTTGAGCTTGTAGCCAAAACTCTTGATTTGCACGCAGGTCAGGCAGTTGACAGAGTAGGTCTTATGCTTGGTCTTGACTTTCCGTGTGGGGCAGAGCTTGAAAAGTTTGCACTTAAAAATACAGAAAAAATCAAGGTAAAGCCTACTGTAAAAGGCTGCGATTGTTGTCTTAGTGGGGTTGAAAATCTTTGCAAAAAAATGCTTGATAATGGCGAAAGCAAAGAAAAAATAGCCGCTTATTGTATTGAATATATTTATCGTTCTCTTGACCTTATGACAGAAAACTTGTTTAATAAATATCAGAAAATGCCGGTGCTTTTTGCAGGCGGCGTAATGTCAAATACTATAATTAAAGATTTTCTTACAAAAAAATACAATGCGGTTTTTGCTCAGCCGTCTTTTTCTACTGACAATGCCGCAGGTATTGCTTATTTAACTTTCAGGAAGTTTGAAAATGTATACACCTCAATTTAATAAACCACGCATATTAAGCGTGTCACAAATTAATTTTTATATAAAGTCACTCGTTGAAAACGACCCAAGGCTGAGCCTTGTGTTTTTGACGGGTGAAATTTCAAATATGACTACTAACTATAGAAGTGGTCATATTTATTTATCTATTAAAGACGAAAAATCTGTTATCCGTGCGGTTATGTTCGCAGGCAATGCAAGACTGCTTAAATTCAAACCAATGGACGGTATGAAAGTAATTTGCCGTGGCAGAATTGCCGTGTATGAGCCAAGCGGTCAATATCAGCTGTATATTGAAGATATGCAACCGGACGGTATAGGTGAATTAAGCCTTGCGTTTGAACAACTTAAAGCAAGACTTGCCGAAAATGGATTGTTTGAGCAAAGTCATAAAAAACCATTACCTCGTTTTCCAAAGACGGTTGGCGTAATTACTTCTCCTACGGGTGCGGCAGTTCAGGATATTCGCAATATTCTTTTTAGACGCTTTCCGTGTATTAATGTAGTTATGTGTCCTGTTTTGGTTCAAGGGGAGTTTGCTTCGGGTCAGCTTGTAAACGCAATTAAACAGCTTGATGAAAATAAGCTTTGTGATGTAATTATTATCGGCAGGGGCGGTGGCTCTATTGAGGATTTATGGGCTTTTAATAGCGAGGAGCTTGCCTATGCCATTTATAATTGCGAAACTCCTGTTATATCTGCAGTCGGACACGAAACTGATTTTACAATCTGTGATTTTGTCGCTGATGTTCGTGCATCAACACCATCAGCCGGTGCAGAGCTTGCTGTTCCTGATAAAGATGAATTAATGGCGTATTATAATTCGCAAATTCAGTATCTAAAAGCGATGATTGATTTAAAAATCAAGAATAGTAATGATAGATTATCGGATTACGAAAAGAGAATACAGTATTCTGTTACACAAAAAAATATCGCAGAAAATGAGTACAGACTTTCAGAAATTCAGCTTAAATTAAATAATATCATTTCACATATTATTAATGAAAAGGAGCTGGCGATAACTGAAAATGCCGCAAAGCTTGAAAGTCTTAACCCTATCGCCGTGCTTTCAAGAGGTTACGCTATTCCTGAAAAAGACGGCAAAGCGGTAATATCAAGTAAGCAGTTGAACAAAGATGATGTTTTTACTGTTAAATTTTCAGATGGAGATATTAAAGCTCAGGTTTTGTGATTTTTGTCAAAATAATGTATATATAAATTCATTTAAGAATACTAAGAAATTAGTATTCTTAAATTCTTTGTACGAACTAAGATAGGTGATGTTATGGGTTTTACACATTTACATGTTCATACTGAATATAGCTTGCTTGATGGTGCCTGTCGCATAGATAAAATAGCTCAGGCGGCTAAGCAAAAAGGGCAGACTGCACTTGCAATCACCGACCATGGTGTAATGTATGGTGCAGTTGATTTTTACAGAGCCTGTAAAAATGCAGGAGTAAAGCCTATTATCGGTTGTGAGGTTTATGTAGCACCTCACTCACGCTTTGATAAAACAAACAGTTATGAAAAATACTATCATATGGTTTTACTTTGCGAAAATCAAACAGGCTATCAAAATCTTATAAAGCTGGTTTCAAAAGGCTTTACAGAGGGTTTTTATTCAAAACCAAGAATAGATGATGAGCTTTTGGAGCAATACCACGAGGGTCTTATTTGTCTGTCGGCTTGTCTTGCAGGTGAAATTCCACAAAAGCTTCTTAATGGTGATTACAATTCTGCTAAGCAAAAAGCATTGTACTATCAAAACCTTTTTGGTAAGGATAATTTTTTTATTGAGCTACAGAACCACGGTATTGACGAACAAAAAAAGATATTACCAAGTCTTGTGAATATTGCGAATGATATTAATGCACCTCTTGTAGCAACAAATGATTGTCATTATATTGAAAAAGAGGATAGCAGAATTCAAAACATTTTGCTGTGTATTCAAACTAACAAAACAGTTAATGATGAAAACCCTATGGAGTTTAGAACCAGTGAGTTTTATCTTAAAACTGAGGAAGAAATGCGTAATTTGTTTTCATCATATCCTCAGTCTATTGAAAATACACAATTGATTGCTGACAGATGTAATGTTGAGTTTGAGTTTGGTGTACGCAAACTTCCTAGATTTGATGTGCCTAATAATCAAAATCACCTTGATTATTTCAGAGAGTCATGCTACACGGGTCTTTATAAATATTATGGTGAAAATCCCGATAAAAGCCTTATAGAAAGGCTTGAGTATGAAATAAATACTATTTCAAATATGGGGTTTGTTGACTACTATCTGATTGTAAATGATTTTGTGCAGTATGCAAAGTCAAATGATATACCTGTAGGGCCGGGCAGAGGTTCGGGTGCAGGCTCATTGTGTGCGTATTGTATCGGCATTACCGCAATTGACCCTATTAAATACAACCTGCTTTTTGAGCGTTTTCTTAACCCCGAAAGAGTCAGTATGCCTGACTTTGATATAGACTTTTGTAAGGAACGCAGAGGCGAGGTTATCGACTATGTAGTTCGCAAGTATGGCGAGGACAGAGTAGCACAGATAATTTCTTTTGGTACTATGGCGGCAAGAGGTGCAATCCGTGATGTAGGACGAGCACTTGCAATTCCGTATGCAGATGTTGATGTTATAGCAAAGCTTGTGCCTATGGAGCTTAATATGACAATCGAAAATGCATTAAAAATAAGCGGTGACTTGCGAAAGCTATATACAGAGGATGAGCAAACCAAAAGACTTCTTGATGTTGCAATGAGCATTGAGGGTATGCCACGACACTCAACTATGCATGCCGCAGGTGTCGTAATCACCGATAACCCTGTTTTTGACTATGTGCCACTTTCAAAAAATGACGATAATGTAGTAACTCAGTTTCCTATGACAACTTTAGAGGAATTAGGTTTGCTCAAAATGGATTTTCTCGGCTTGCGTAACCTTACCGTAATTTCCGATGCCGAAAAATTGATTAAGCTTTCCAATCCTCAATATACACCTGATATGGTCAAAGAAGATGATAAAAAAGTCTTTGCAATGATTTCGCAGGGAAATACCGAGGGTGTTTTTCAGTTTGAAAGTCAGGGAATGAAAAATGTACTTACTCAGCTAAAGCCCGAAACAATTGAAGATTTAATTGCGGTGCTATCTCTTTATAGACCAGGTCCTATGGATAGTATTCCTACTTACATTGATTGTCGTCATAATCCTTCGCATATCCGCTACAAGCATCCTATGCTTAAAAATATTCTTGATGTTACCTATGGCTGTATAGTTTATCAGGAACAAGTAATGCAGATTTTCAGAGAGCTTGCAGGCTACAGTCTTGGCAGAGCGGATATTGTTCGCCGTGCAATGAGTAAGAAAAAACATTCTGTAATGGAGAAAGAACGACAGATATTTATTCACGGACTTTTGGATGAAAACGGGAATGTTTTGGTTGACGGATGCTTAAGACGAGGAATTGACGAGCAAACGGCTAATTCAATTTATGACGAAATGGAAAGCTTTGCATCCTATGCGTTTAATAAATCTCATGCAGCGGCTTATGCTACCGTTTCATACAAAACTGCGTGGCTTAAATGCTATTATCCTAATGAGTATATGGCGGCATTGTTGTCAAGCGTTTTGGATAATCAAAACAAAATGGCGGCTTATATCAGCGAATGTCAAAGACTTGGCATAAAAGTTTTACCTCCAAGCGTAAACGAAAGCGATTTAGGCTTTACTGTAAGCGGAAAAAACATACGCTACGGACTTTTGGCTATTAAAAATTTAGGCAGACATTTTATTGATAAAATCATTTCAGAACGCAGTGCAAAGCCTTATAAGTCATTTTACGATTTTTGCAAAAGACTATATGGCAAAAATATGAATTCAAGAGCTGTTGAAAGCCTTATCAAATGCGGTGCGTTTGACGCAATGGGTGCAAATCGCAGACAGTTGCTTACTATAAGCAAGGTTGTGCTTGATGACCTTGAATATGAAAGCAGAAGAAATATTGGCGGACAATTATCATTTTTTGATATGGGAGCAGAAAACGACAGGGTTTCTTCTGAACCTCAATTGCCTGATTTGCCTGAACTTCAAAGAGAAATTCTTTTAAAAATGGAGAATGAAGTTGCAGGAATGTATTTAAGCGGACATCCTATTGATGATTATGAGGATTATGCAAATGCTTTAAATTCAGACAAAACAGGCGAGATAATTACCAATGAGGGCAATTTGTATTTTGACGGCAAAAAAGTTTCTTTGGTGTGTATAGTTTCTTCCGTAAAGGTTCAGATTACTAAAAATAATAAGATGATGGCTTTTGTAAATGTTGAGGACAGATACGGAAAAATTGAGCTTGTTGTGTTTCCTGATGTTTATAATAAATACTCTGCACTGCTCAACGACGGAATAGCAATTTTAATTAAAGGTACACTCAATTTTAAAGAAAATGAAGAGCCTAAAATTATTTGTGATTCGGTTGCAAAGGCACTTACTAATGAAGAAGCAAAAAATATGACTGTCGCTACTGAGCGTAACAAAGCTACAAGACAGCCTGCACCAACAGCACTATATCTGAGAATTGATGACCTTGATACCGAGCTTTTTTATAAAGCAAAACGAGTGCTTGATATTTTTGAGGGAAGAACACCTGTAATTTTCTTTCTTACAAATTCAAACCGTAAGGTAAAATCACCGTCGTCAATGTGGGTAAGTCTTAATGATGTAATGATAAAAGAACTAAAATATCAGCTTGGCGATAATAATGTAGCGGTAAAGTAATTAAACTGAATACAGTATATAAAAGGGAGCAGATAAGTCTGACTCCCTTTTTGTTTGCTTTATAGAAAATTGATTATTCTAAGGTATAAATTATTATTGAACTATTTGTACAAAAAATATCTTAATTATTTGTAAATAAGTTAAAATATACTAAATAACTTGCAAATATAACATTATTGTGTTAATATATAATCATAAACGGAGTAAAGCATACATACGGAATGGAATGTTAATGTATGAAACTCGAGGCGAAGCAAAGTATTACTATTCCTACGATCCTAATGGAATATTATATAATGTAAAGTATACACTTACAGATGATTCAGAAATGAAGTCGTATTTCTATACTCACAATTCCCGAGGAGATATAGTGGGAATATACAGCGGTTCAGGAGTTCTTACAGCACAGTACGAATATGATGTATGGGGAAATATTTTATCAATTACAGATGGTAGCGGTAATGCTATAACAGACCCAAATAATGTTGGTAATCTTAATCCGTTTCGTTATCGTGGTTACTACTACGACAGCGATACAGGACTATATTACCTTATGAGCTTTGGTGTAAAATTGAATTTATCAGAATTAAAAGTTGGCTTTGAAGGTTCAACAGCAATTCAATGGGATAATACAACTGAAACTGCTTATACCAATGCTAGTATTAATGGCTGGACAATTGCGGCAGTATATATTTTAGTCACAACGGGACAATATGTACAATCGCTATCATATGTATATTAGTATTAAAGGGGGTATAGCACAATGTATAATATTATTAGATTGATAATTGGTTGTATTTTTTTTGTGTGTTCAATTACAGCTATAAAAAAATCCAAAGTAATTCGTAAACATATATTGTATATTGTTTTTACAAGCTTGTCGGTGTTATTGATTGTTGTTTTAACATTTTTACCGTTTGAAAATCTTTTTATAACTTTCGATTCTCCGAAAGCCGCCTATGAGTATTTCAATTTAGGAAAATCAAATATTGAACTTATTGTAGAGGGAGATGATTGCGATTTTATTATTGATCGCAAGAATGACTCTGACACATATTTGATTATACCTAAAACAGCAGATGGATGGAAAATAGGAATTGGCTCAAATACTAAAAGAATAGTACAAAAACTTTCTAACGGAATTGTTTTATATGTTTACCAATACAAGAATACAAGTGATTATTTTATAACCATCCTTGACACAAATGGTGGTGAATCAACTGTATCGGATGAATACAATACCAAATTCTTTTCATTAGAAAGATACAATGATTCGCTCGAAAAAAATTTTGTTACCTATTATGCACATATCACAAATCTAAATCCACAGTATAGCATAATAGTAAACAATAACAAAATAGTATTGGAAAATCAATAAGTAGATTTGATTTTCCATTCCACGCTAATCTTCTGCTGTTTTTCATCATCAATTGTTTCTAAACAACCGACTTCAATTTTTGAAATCAGCTTGTTTAGAATAAACGGTGTTAATTC
>JAXJSN010000146.1:0-8034 GCA_036310085.1 Ruminococcus sp. | reverse complement strand
TGACCCAAAAGCCTATACAGATGTAACTGCACAGTCACTTGTGGAGCAGTCGCATAGTCAGCTTGATAAGTGATATATATTAATAATTTTCCGGAATACTTGGTAAACTTTTGTATCTATAAAATAATGATTATTGTATGCATTTTAATTTTGACTGAGTTAAAATATCACCGAGTATCTATAATGCGTATTTATAAAGAGATAAAAAATGACCGAGTTAGAACTTATGGAAGCAGGAGAGTTGCATTACTTTTATGACGAAGAAATAAACGAATTAGCTTTCAGAGCACAGGAACTCGTTGACAAATATAACTCTACTCCTGCAAATGATGAAGAAGCAAAAAATCAGATTATAAAAGAGTTGCTTGGAAAAATCGGCGATTATAGTTGTGTTAAACAGCCTTTTCACTGTGATTACGGCAAATTCATAGAAATCGGCGGTGGTTCTTTTCTTAATTATGATTGCATAATTTTAGGTGCTTGCAAAGTGATAGCCGCAGGAAATCCCTGTTGTGTAATCCGTGAAATCACAGAGGAAGATAAAAAATTTTGGGAAGATAAAAAAGAACAATATCTGAAAAACAAAGACTTATGATTAAAAAATTATATCCCTACGGAAAAGAAAAAGTTTTTAATGTTACATATGATGATGGTGTTTTGCAGGATGTCAGATTTGTTGAATTGCTTAACAAATACAAACTGAAAGGCACCTTTAATCTCAATTCTGGACTTATTAAAAATGAGTTTGAGTGGTTGCACGAAAAAGGTTTTGTGGTAAAACGACTCTCAAAAGAGAAAGTTTTTGATTTATATACCGGTCACGAAATTGCAAGTCACACTCTAACTCATCCGTTTATGCAAGATAAAACTGAGTCAGAGATTTTGTATGAACTCAAAGAAGATAAGAAAAATCTTGAAAATATATTCAACCAAAAAATCAAGGGGTTTGCAGTTCCTTTTGATTATTACAGCGATTTAATTGAAGCTTGTGCTAAAAAAAGTGGCTTTGAATATGCAAGAATTTCCGAGGAAAGCTTATCTTTTAAACCGCAAACTGATTATCACAGATGGAAAGCAACAATTTTTCATACTGATAATACACTTGAAAAATTTGTAAATAACTTTATAGATTCAGATGAGGAGCTTGCTATATTCCAAATTGCTGGTCATACTTATGACTTGGATGCAGAAGATATGTGGGATAAAATTGAGAGCATATTTAATATAATATCCTTGCAAGATAATATTATTTCTATGACTACAATCGAAATAATAGATTACCTGAAAGCAATGGGTAAAGCTGAAATAACCGATACATATATTACTAATAATAGTGAGCATAGCTTATGGTTTTCGATAAATGGAACTATATGCGAGGTAAAATCTAAAAATAAATTTTTATTTAATATTTCTAAATGCCAAGATTAAGAGGGGGTAGTCAAAATGAAAATAGCCATAGTAGTTAATTTAACAAAACAAAAAGCTATCAATTGTGCTAAGGAAGCGGCAATAATTTTCCTTGGTAATAATGCAGAGATTTATATGCTTTCTGAATGTGCTCCTTTTTATAAAGGAATACAAATTGAGTATGCTGATACAATTAATCAGTTATTTGATATTTGTGATATTGCTGTTACTGTTGGTGGTGACGGAACAATAATTCATGCGGCTAAATATGCGGCTACTGCCGATGTTCCATTAATAGGAATCAATGTTGGCAGACTTGGATTTGCTGCTGATGTTGAGCCAGAAGAAATATCTTCTCTTACTCGTTTACTGTCAGGTGATTATACTACAGAGGAAAGAATTTTACTTGATGTTGAGGTAATTAAAAATTCAGATAAAGAAAATTCAAAGCATTATCTTGCGGTAAATGATGCTGTAATTGGTAGGGGAGAACTTTCAAAAATAGTTGATTTACATTTATCATTAGATGGCGAAGAAATTTCAAAATATCGTGCAGATGGTCTACTGTTTGCAACTCCTACAGGCTCAACTGCCTATTCTTTATCTGCAGGTGGTCCAATACTAGCTCCTCAAATGGAATGTATTTTGCTTACTCCTGTTTGTCCTCATTCGCTATTTTCTCGCTCTGTGCTGTTTAGTGCAGATTCAGAGCTTTCAGTAAGTGTAAAAATACCCTCTGAATGCTGTTGCGTGCTTACAATTGACGGAGAAAAAAATGTTGATATTTTGGCTGAGGATAGAGTAATTATAAGAAAATCAAGCCTTAAATTTAAATTTGCTTCCTTACATAAACGCAACTTCTATACTTTGCTTAACGAAAAGTTAAAAGAGAGGGAAATATAATGAAAACAAGACGACACGCACGAATTCTTGATTTGATAAGCGAATTTCCAATTGAAACTCAAGACGACCTTCTCAGTCGATTAAAAGCAGAGGGATATAAGGCTACACAAGCAACAATTTCTCGAGATATAAAGGATTTAAGACTTGTTAAAACTTTAGATAACGACGGAAAGTATCGCTATACTTCTCATGCAAAAACTCCTATTGATATTCGTTCTAATTTTAAAAATCTATTTAGTACTTCTGTAAATTCAATAGATTTTGCTCAGAATATCGTTGTTGTAAAAACACTTAGCGGAATGGCGGGTGCAGTTTGTGCATCCCTGGATTCAATAAATTATCATTCAGTGGTAGGTACAATTGCAGGCGATGATACTATTTTTATTGTTTGTCGTACAAATGATACTGCAATAACTTTTGCTGATGAACTCAGAAAGCTAATATGATGGGTGAAGATTGAGATGCTACAGACTTTATATATTGAAAATATTGCTGTTATAGAAAAAACATCAATTGACTTTAACAGCGGATTAAACATACTAACAGGTGAAACCGGTGCAGGTAAAAGTATAATTATTGACTCTATAAATGCTATTATGGGGCAGCGTACATCAAAGGAGATTATTCGTACAGGTGAACAAGCCGCCTTTGTAAGTGCTGAATTTGTTAATATTAATAATACTGTTAAGTCAAAGCTTTTAGAAATGGGTTTTGAAGATGATGAGGGTGTGCTTATTTTACAGCGTACCCTTAACCAAAGCGGTAAAAACAGCTGTAAAATTAACGGCAAACCTGCAACTGTATCTATGCTTAGAGAACTTGCAGGTAATTTAATAAACATCCACGGTCAGCACGAAAGTTATGCTTTATTTTCGCCCGATTCTCATATTGATTATATCGACAGCTTTGGCGAATGTACATTACTGTTAAAGGATTATATTGAAAAATATACAGAATATAAAAAGCTGAAAAGAAAGCTGAATGAGGCTAATTCTGATGAAAGCGAGAGGCTAAGAGAAATTGATTTGCTGTCGTATCAGACAAATGAACTTTTTGAAGCTGATGTTAAGATAGGCGAGGAGGAGAGCCTCGAAAATGAACGCAGAGCATTAATGAGCTTTGAAAAAGTGTTTTCACTTCTTAACAGAGCAAAGCTTTTGCTTGATGGTTCTGATGATTACAACGGAGGTCTTGAAGCGGTTGACTCTGCTATGAGCGACTTGCAAAAAGCCGCTGACTATAACAGCGATTATACTCAGCTAGCCGAAAATATTTCTGATGTATACTATAATCTTCGTGATTGTTGCGACAGCATTTCCGATGCGATTGATTCGCTTGAAAGCGATCCACAACGACTTGAAGAAATTGAAGAAAGACTTGATTTGCTCAATCGTCTTTCAAGAAAATATAACTGTCCTTGCGATGAACTTACAAGTCTTGCAAATACTATGCAGACAAGACTTGATGAGCTTTTAAATTACGACAGAAACAGAGATGAACTTATTGAAGCTTGTAAAAACGCTGAACAAAAAACAGCAGTTGCGGCTCAGGCTCTAAGTAAGCAACGCAAGGATACAGCTAAAATTTTCACATCAAGGGTTAAGGAAGAAATGAGTTTTCTAAATATGCCTAATGTTGAGATTGTGGCTGAATTTGAAGATTGTGATTTTTATGAAAAGGGTGCAGATAAGGTAGAGTTTCTTATCTCAGCTAATCCGGGCGAAACACCAAGACCTGTTGCAAAAATTGCATCAGGTGGTGAGCTGTCCCGTATGATGCTTGCAATAAAGACTGTACTTGCGAGTACCGATAGCGTTGATACTTTGATTTTTGATGAGGTTGATACAGGTATTTCAGGTTCTGCAGCCGAAAAGGTTGGTTTAAAGCTAAAAGAAGTATCTAAAAATAGTCAAGTTCTTTGTGTAACTCATCAGGCTCAGCTGGCTTCTTTGGCTGATTATCATTATCTTATTCAAAAACAAGTTGAAAGCGGAAGAACGTTTACTGATGTCAAAGCTCTTGATTTTGAAGGCAGAAAAAATGAGCTTGCTCGTATAATAGGCGGAGTTGATATAACTCAGGCTGATTTATCACACGCAGAAGCAATGCTAAATAAGTATAGAGTTTAAAAACTAAAAGTTTTGACTAAACTTTTAGTTTCGCTTTTATAAAGTGTCTACAAAGTTTTAAATTTTTAATCTATTTATTATATGGTGCTGACTGCACTCACAGAAAGGTGGGATATTTTTGAAATTGTGGGAAATTGCCAAGCTTGATAAAGCACAGGCTGCTAAGCTTCAAAATCAATATGAGCTACCACCAATTCTTGCAATGCTTTTGCAGATTCGTTCAATAACCGACAGCAAAGCAATCGAGGATTTTCTTTTTAATGAATCAGATATTGGTTCGCCTTTTGATATAAAGGATATGGATAAGGCTGTTTATCGTATAAGGAAAGCGTTGGATTATAACGAAAAAATTTGCGTTTATGGTGACTATGATGCCGATGGTGTTACCTCAACTGCTCTTATGTATTCGTATCTCGAAACAATAGGTGCAAATGCAATTTATTATATTCCCTCTCGTGAAGCTGAGGGATACGGAATGAATAAAACAGCAGTAGATAAATTAAATGAGCAAGGTGTAAACCTAATTATTACTGTTGATAATGGAATTGCTGCAGTTGATGAAATCGCTTATGCAAAATCATTGGGAATTGATACCGTTGTTACCGACCACCATCAGCCCCTTGAAATTATTCCTGATGCATGTGCAGTTGTAGATTTGCATCAAAAGGATTGCGGTTCAAAATTTAAAAATCTATCTGGAGTAGGTGTTGCATTTAAAACAATAATGGCTTTAGAGGGCGAAGAATGTGATGTAAATATGCTCCTTGATAATTATGCTGATTTGCTCAGCATAGGTACGATTGGCGATATTGTTGAGTTAAAAGGAGAAAATCGTGTATTTGTAAAGCGTGGACTGGAAAGCATTATGAATACTGACAGAGTGGGAATGGAGGCACTTTTACAATGTAGCGGTCTTGCAGGTAAACCTCTTACAGCTGGTAAAGTATCGTTTACTCTCGTACCTCGAATTAATGCGGTCGGAAGATTGGGATTGTCACAAAAATCTGTAAAGCTATTGCTTACAGAGGATTATGAAGAAGCCGAACAAATTGCATCAACTCTCTGTGAGGATAATACCGAAAGACAGGAAATTGAAAAAGAAATTCTTAAAAAAATAGACGAGCGAATTATTACCGAGCCTTCACTTCTTCTTGACAGAGTTCTTGTAATTGAGGGCATAGGCTGGCATCAGGGTGTAATCGGAATTGTTGCTTCAAGAATCAAAGAAGCTTTCGGCAAGCCTGTTATAGTTATTTCCGATGACGGAGTTAATGCAAAAGCTTCGGGTCGAAGTGTAGAGGGATTTTCGTTGTGCGATGCAGTTTTTGCTTGCAGTGATTTGCTTACCCATTGTGGCGGTCATCCTATGGCAGTTGGACTTTCACTGAAATCCGAAAATATTTCATTGTTTAGAAAAAAAATAAATGAATATGCCGCACAGCTTGATAATATGCCATTTGATAAGTTGAAAATTGATTGTAAGTTAAATCCTGCCGGATTAAATGTTTCGCTTGTAGATTCCCTTTCGTATTTACAACCTTATGGTGCGGGAAATCCTGCTCCTATTTTTGGTTTGTATAATATGACACTTGTAAATATTATTCCGCTTAAGAACGATACTCATTTAAAACTTGTTTTTAAGCGTGATAATACTACAATTAACGCTATGATGTTTTTTACATCTTCACAACAGTTTCCGTATAAAAAAGATGATGTTCTTGATTTGGCGGTAACTCTTGATAAAAATGAGTATAATGGATTAACAAATGTATCAATTGTAATTAAAGATATAAAGCCTTTTAATATTGATAGCAATGAAATGCTTAAAAGTTTGCGAAATTATGAAAATTTCTGCAATGGTGTACAGCTTTCTCCTGAACAGTTAAGGGATATTATTCCTGATAGGAACGATTTTGCATTGCTGTACAGATTTTTACGATTAAATAATGGTTATAATTTTTCTATAGAAACTCTTGTATATAAGCTTGACAATATGCTAACATTTGGTAAAATAAGAGTTATCATCGAGGCAATGAGAGAGCTTGGCTTAATTCTTGTTAAGGAAGGTCTTGAACAGACAACAATTACACTTGTTGATGTAAAAGAAAAGGTGGCTCTTGAGTCTGCTCAGATAATTAAATCATTAAGGAAGTGTTGCTGTGAGTAAATATTCATCGGTTGCTCATTATCAGGATTTTTCAGAACTGAAAAATATTCTTGAAATGTCAAATAATACATATGATATGGATAAAATTAAGTCAGCGTATAAGTACGCTGAAGGCTTTCACGGTGACCAACGCAGGGTATCCGGAATACCTTATATTCTTCATCCAACATCTGTTGCTTGTATTGTTGCAGAGCTTGGTATGGATACCGACACTATCTGTGCCGCTTTACTTCACGATGTTGTTGAGGATACTCCTGTAACTATCGATGAGGTTACTAAGGAATTTGGAGAATCGGTTGCAAAGCTAATTGATGGCGTTACAAAAATTTCAAAAATTCCGTATAAAACTAAGGAACAACAGCAGGCGGAAAATATTCGTAAAATGCTTATCGCTATGGCTGATGATATTCGTGTAATTATCATTAAGCTTGCTGACCGTTTGCATAATATGCGTACTATGGATTGTATGCCGGAGCAAAGCAGGAGAGATAAATCTCTCGAAAATATGCAGGTTTTTGCTCCTTTGGCACATCGTCTTGGTATTAAAACCGTCAAAGATGAGCTTGAGGACCGCTCACTTCATTATCTTGACCCAATCGGCTATAAAGAAATTGAAGATGCACTTTTGCTTACCGAGGACGGCAGAGATAAATTTATTGATTCAATTAAAACTCAGATTGTTGTTAAAACAGAAGAGGCTATACAAAATGTATACATCAGCGGTCGTGTAAAGAGTATCAACAGTATTTACCGCAAAACATTTATGCAAGGCAAGACCGTTGACCAGATTTTTGATGTTTTTGCAGTAAGAGTTATTGTTGACAATGTTTCTGATTGTTATAATGTTTTAGGTGTAGTTCACGATATATTTAAACCTATTCCAAATAGATTTAAGGATTATATTTCTATGCCAAAGCCCAATATGTATCAATCGCTTCATACTACTGTGCTTGACCAAAATGCCATCCCATTTGAAGTTCAGATACGCACTTGGGAAATGCATTATACAGCCGAATACGGTATTGCGGCTCATTGGAAATATAAGCTTGGTATGAGCCCTGATAAGCGTAGTGCTAAGGTAACTGAAAATATTCAGCAGGTCAAGAGTATGATTTTAGATCAGCTCGAAGCCGAGGATGTTACAGATATTGCTAAAAATATCCGTAACGACTTTGAAGAAAATGATGTTTATGTTTTTACACCAAAGGGAGAAGTGCGTAATCTTCCAAGGGGTTCAACTCCTATTGACTTAGCCTATAATATCCATACTCAGGTTGGTCATAGAATGATAGGTGCTAAGGTTAATGGTAAAATTGTTCCCTTTGATTATAAACTAAAAACAGGCGAAATCTGCGAGATTATTACACAAAAGGAAGAACATCCTAATAAATCGTGGATTGATATATGTAAAACTGCATCTGCAAAATC
>JAXJSN010000145.1:0-6728 GCA_036310085.1 Ruminococcus sp. | reverse complement strand
CATATATAGAAGAATTTGAATAAAAAAAGAGTGTTCATAACTAAAATCCGTTATGAACACTCATACTGGTTGCGGGAGCCGGATTTGAACCGACGACCTTCGGGTTATGAGTGCTAATTTTTACTTTTTGTAGTTGCTTGTATCTTTTAATAACTCAGTATTTATGCGGTTTTTGGTGCATTAGCTTTCGGTAATTCAGAGTAACTTATTGCCATTTACAGTAATAATAAATGGCAGATAAATGGCAAGTAGGCGATTGCTTTTTAGAGTATCCGAAATAGCCGGATACTTTCAGGGTATTACAAACATAACTATAGGCAGATATTATATAATCGCTTAATTTAGCTTGTATTTGATTTTATTACTCAAATGTAAAATTACCCTGATAAGCAAATAAAATGCGATACAGGGCAATTCTCGGCTTGTATGGGGTGCTTGTGTTTTACTTTGTTATGTGCAGCGGAAAAATCAGGCTGTGCCGCTGCCGTAAATAAGAAAAAGCAAGCCTATATTTCAAGACTTGCTTTAAATAAAGAGAGAGTTTAGTCGTTATTTTTTTCATTGCACTCTCTGCAAAACCCTGTTTTTTGGTCCCCGTTTTTGTAATCATTTTGCTCAAATACTCTACCGCAACTAGGGCAGGTAAAATAATAACCTAAACAATTATCGCATACCTTACCGCCATCGTAGTGTATATATATGCCTTGATTTTTGTTGCAATTTCTACATTTCATTATTATCACCCCTCTCTTTTATTTCATCACGCTTCATAGTTTCATCTATGGCACGATTTATAAAGCCGTTAAGACTTTCGCCTTTGCTTTCTGCGTGAGCTTTCACTCTGTTTTTCTTGCCTTTTTCTAATAATCTTAATAAAACTTTATCATAGTTCTGCTGTTCGTATTTAGCAGTAGCTTTTTTTTGTGCTTCACTTACAGGCATATTATCACCGCCTTAACCAACAACATATGGAACGCTGTCCATATAAAGCTTATCAGGACAAATATCCACTTCGTTTCCGTTGTGGTCTTTCCAAGTAACAGCTCCATATTCAACATAAACTTTGTTAAATAACTGAATGTTTTTTAATGGAGCAAATATATTTTTTACAAACAAAGGCTTAATATCTGCAATTCTTTTTTCGCCGTTTTCAAATTCTGCTAAGATGCAGAAGTTTTCAAGCGGAATAACTGTTTTTACTTCGTGCATAATCCATCACCTTTCTTTAGAAATGACGATAAGAGCCTTATTTTAAAGGCTCTATCTTAAAGAACTGTTCGCCGTCCTGTGCCAATTTCCAATTAGCTTGTAATTCTTCTTTGTGTATTTCTATCCACGCAACAACTAATTTATGTTGTTTAGTTGATAATTTTCCGTTAAGTAATTCGCCATTAAAGTCATAACTTGCTTTTTCTTCACCGTAGATAGCGTGTAGATGTGGTGGTGTGTGGTCATCGTAATACATTCTGATAAGAATACCATAGAACATTGATATTGTAGGCATTATATCATCTCCTTTACTGTCATTATTATATCATATATATATAACGATAGCAATATACAAATTGTATAAAGATAGCGTTATATCTTTGGGTATTTTGCCTATTGATATAATGATAGCGTTATAGTATAATATAGACAGTAAGAGGGACAGCGAACACCCGATAACAAACGGCTCGTTATTCTGCAATTACGATACACCCGACAGGACATAAGACAGGGCAAGGCAGACAGTCCAAAAATAAAATATAAGGAGTGTACACAATGAGTACAAAGGACATCACCGCAAAGGTAAGAAGATTAAAGCGATTACAGGCAAAGGCTGACGAGCTTCAGAACGAAATCAATGCTATTCAGGACGAACTCAAGGCAGAGCTTACAGCTCAGAACACAGAGGAACTCAACGCAGGAGAATACAAAATCCGCTTTACAACCGTAACAAGCAACCGTTTTGATTCTAAGGCTTTCAAGGCTTTGTATTCTGAATTGTACAAGCAGTTCACCAAGCAGACCACAAGCCGTAGATTTACGATTGCATAAGAAAAGCCCTTGCCAGACCACCACAGAAAAGCAAGAGCAACACCGCAACCTATCGGAGCGGATAAGTTAATTATAGCCTATCTGCTCCGTAAATGCAATACCAATTTTTAAAAAAATCCGCCCTCTCCGACCGGACCTCGGAAAGAGCGGAAACCATTACACACTGGGTGCAAATAATGCAGTTAAATGCAAAGCCGCTGCCCAACTGGTCTATTCTTGATTGAATACGGCAGCGGCAAAGATGAAAACACCGGAACAGAAAGGACATCAGACAATGGACAATACAGCTAATCAGAACACACTTACACCAAAAGAACCGGATAACAACACCATAGACAAGGACGAACTTATAGGTTCGGCTATAGCGTTAGATGCGGCAGGGTACATAATGCAGGAACTTATGGAGGATTTTTTTGAAAGTTATAACCCTCAGAACGAGGGCGACCACTTCAAGATAATATACGAGTTTTCCCGATACAGGGCAAAGGCAAACGTGTTGATTATGTTGCTCAATCAGATAAGCACCGAGTTTAAAGCAAACAAGATAACAGCATACTAAAAATGTACAGCGGCTTATATGGTCGCTGTTTTTCTTTTGTTTTAATGCCTTGTAACATTAGCAAATGTTAGCATAATGATTTTATACTCTTACAGCTTAAAAACGCAATACAGGGCATTTAAACAAGGGTTTAAGCGTAAAGATAAAACTCCCACAAATCCCAACATCTTAACAAAGGTACTTTAAGTACACTCGTTACATTAACGATTCATCTTTAAGATGAACAGTTGCAATCACTTTTAAGATGAGTGCAAGGGATAGAGTAGCATTTTGCGACTGCATCGAGATTGTCAATTTAGCTCAAAAAAGAGCGTAACCGAAAGTTACATTGCTATTAAATGCTATGGTAGTAACTTATAGTTACTTAGTTATGGACAAAAATGGCCCTGTCAATAATAACTCTAACATTTTCTTACATCTCTTGGATTTTCTAGGATTTTTTCGAGGTTTGCTCGTGGTTCAATCGCTTTCATCAGAACACCCAAACGCAACGCAAATAGGCTTCGTTCTTGTGTTCTCTGATATATTTTTGTTCAGCTCGATACATTAAGACTTGCTCTGTGCCGTAACTAATGTACTCGCCGTTTTGCCGCCTGCTTTCAATATCTTCTACAGCTTTCCTGTGGTCCTCAGACATATACCAACCTTTTGCACACATTCGGTATATATACTCCTGATTTGCATAATGTCTTTCAAATTCTCTGTAAATTGCTCGTATTGCTTTGTTTTGCCGCAAGATACATAAACCTTTATCTACTCTGCTTTGTGCCTTATGTACGCTTATATTCATTGTTTCCGCAATATGCTTATAACTGCAATTCTTAAAATAATACAAGATAATCGCCTTGCGTTCGTTGTACGGCAATTCTGCAACTGCCTGTCGTGTTTGCATTTGTATGTCCGTAAGCTCTAAATTGTGTAATTTTTCCGCTGCGGTGTCGTCAACAATAAACTCTATAAGCTCGGTGCTTTCATCCTCGCCTGTAGTCTGATTGTATGATGTTTCGTGCAGCGGCTTACTTGGTAATACAGAGCGTATAGCGTTCATTATGTGATATTCAAGATAAGAGTTGAACATATACGGCTTTGTATCGTCATAGGCTTGTACTGCATTACAAAAAGCAAAATACAGCTCCTGCCCCATATCTTCATATGTCAAATAATTTGGAAGCTCAAGCCGTGACAGCTTCTTGTGTAGTATCTTGTACATAAGCTTATATACACTTTGCCACAGTTCGTAATAATATTGCGTGTTCCCTGCCTGAATCTGTATTGCAAGTTCTTCGTTTGTCATTGACTGCCACCCCACAATGTAGTAAAATATTAGTGATAAGTAATATTGGCTGTTTCTGCATTGTTTACATTGTGGGAGCGGCTTTTTGTTTGGTCAGATTTAGTTAGAAGTGATGGTCGAGTAGCTCGAATATTTGTTTAAGTGTATCAATTTTGATAATTTCAGCGGCTTCTTCAAAAGACAACTCTTTCAAATCATCTCTTTTCTCGCTCTCAAGTATAAGCTCCTGTATTTCTTTTGCTATCTTGATATGTATGCAAAGTCGTTCAGAATAAAGCATTTTGTATGTTCCTTTCATAAATGTAATGTATCAGCGGTAATGCACCGCAGAAATAGAGAGATAACACGGCAAATTGAGGGGGTAACACGGCAATAACACGGCGGTAAATCCCTTGAAAATGGCTTGTCTATGCGATTTCACACGGGTAACACGGATAACACGGCAGTTTTTATATTCTTATATATAATATATATACTTCATTTTTCTATCTGATTTATCAATATAAAAAAATATTATTTATTAGTTTATATTAGGTGTGTTATCCGTGTAAACCCTGATAAATACTGAGAAAATGCCGTGTTTTTGTGCCGTGTGGTTGCCGTGTGGGGTGTGTGACTTTACGATATATTTACATCAATTCCAATACCTTTAAAGCCTCTTGCTCGTTTGCCTCTGATTGTTATGTTTTCACTGGGAGTGATTCCAAATTGTTTGCCTTTGCATTTAATTGCACTCGGAAACGAAGTCATATGAAGCTTTATTAAGGCATTTTCATCACAAAAACCTTCATAGATATGATATAAATTTCTTGTGTGTATCTTTAAGTCTTTATTTATAGAAATAAAATCACTTTGTAAAAATGCTAATACACTATCGTTTTCGTGTTTTATGCGTTCGCTTTCTGTATTTGTGCGTTCACTTGTATAAATTTTAAAATTACGTTTAATAATTTCGTTAAGTCCTTGTATAAGCCAATTTACTACACCATCTGACTCGTTATCAATGATTTCACGGTCGATAAAAGGATTATCAAGCCTGTTTGCGTTCTTTGGTTTTACTCTTAATGCAAGTAATCTTCTATAAAATCCGTCTGAGGTATCATATAGGGATTGTAGTGCGAAGTTACCAAAACAGATAAAGCGAATATATGATTTGATAACATTACTTTGTTGATATTTCTTTTTTGCTTCAATATTGTTTTTGTTCGTGACAAGACTTTTAAATATACCTGAATTAGAAAGTGCCTTTTCGCTTATATCATCATCAATGTATATTAGTTTGTTTTCAACATTAGCAACACCGAAATTACCTTCAAGATCTTTTATACTTGCATTGTAACAGTTGTTTTCGCCTACAATAGCATTAAGAATTGCACCTAATACACTTTTACCCTCGCCACCGTCACCTATTATAAGTAGAGCTTTTTGTAAAACTGTAGTTGGTAATAAGCAATAACCGCAATACTGTTGTAATGTTTGTATATCATCCTCATAGTAAACGGTGTTAAGATAATCAATAAATATCTTAGGCAGTGGTGCATCAGGGTTATAATTTGCATTTATTCTATTTACGCAAAATTCTTTTTTATCGCTCCACACCGTAAATAATCCATTATTATCTCTTGATAATGTGCCGTTAAGAAAATGAATTTTATCAATATCAGGTTTTGGCGGTTCGATATAACAATATTGCTTGATACCTTTTAAAAGCTTCTCGGCTTTGTCACCGTGATTTGATTTTACATAATACAAAATCTCTTTAATTATAATCTGTTTGGCTTTGCCGTCCTGAATTATTCCGTCAACCGAATAAAGTTGACCATTTATACATTTTACACCGTGTTTTTTTACAAATTCTGTTATATAAAGCTTTTCATCAATTTTCCATTGTCCGTTATCTTCATAAGCCCATATAGGGGCAGTAATAACCTTGCGTGCCGGTGCTTCATCAGTTGGCTGAATTGCGGCAGCGGCATTCTTAGAAAGAGGCTTTGTTATGTCTGTAAGTGCAGAAAGTTTAAAGTGGATAACATCAGCTATTGTTTTATCTGCTGTCGGTGTTTCACTTTCGTAAATGTCGGTAATATCGCCCTTGTCCTTAAGGTTGTCCCACTCATTGCGTAAATCAATGACTTTTACGGACTTTGCAACAGGCAAAAGCTCAGCGGCAATGCTTTCGGCATATGTTCTGCCTATGTCATCATTATCGGGGACGATAGCCACATTTAAGCCTTTGAATAGCTTATTATATCGGCTGTTCCATTTGTTCGAGGTGTTGCCCTTTGTGGCACCGTCTGCGGCAGATACAGCCGTAAAGTGTAACTTGTCCGTCATTGTGTTGACGTCTTTCTCGCCCTCGACTATGTAAACGGTGTCTTTGTCGGTCGCTTTTTCAAGTAAATGTTGCTTGTAGAGCGGTACTTGACAGCCACCCCTGCCTTTTTGCCATTTGCCGTTATCATCTTTATGATTCCAACAAAATGACTTTTTCCATTCACCTTTATCAAGCCTGTAAAAGCGTGTCTTTTTGAGCTTGCCTGAGTACATATATTCAACGCTTGGCGGTCGTTGAGGTACAGGGCGGCTTCTGTTTTGGCTGAAAAGGTCTTTCATTTCAAGCCCGATTGCTCTTGTTATGTCTTCAGGTCTGCACCCTGCGAAGCAATTCATTAGGATTTTATCGCCTTTTTCGCTTATGCAAAGGCTCTGTGTGCTGTCGTTGTGACACGGACACTTTACCATATAGCTGTTGTTTCCGTTCGGCTTTGGGCTTTCAAATCTTGAAACAATGTCTTTAAGTTCCAAACTCCCACCGCCTTATATAATCTTTCTGAT
>JAXJSN010000144.1:0-2476 GCA_036310085.1 Ruminococcus sp. | reverse complement strand
GATTATTCTATCGTTCATAACGGAGAAATATCTTCTTACGATGCAAACAGACGCTTTATTGAAATGTTTGGATATAAATGTAATCTTCAGACTGATACTGAAGTTATCACATATATAATGGACTATCTTGTAAGAGTTCAGTGATTAACACTAGAAGAAGCCTCAAGTGTAATCGCAGCTCCTTTTTGGAGTACAATCGCTACTAAGAATACAGAAGAAAAGAAAAAGCTCACATATCTACGTACTACTTTTTCCAGCTTACTTGTAACTGGTCCATTTTCTATTGTCTTAGGCTTCAACGGCGGTCTTATGGCTTTAAATGACCGTTTAAAGCTTCGCTCAATGGTAGTAGGTGAAAAAGACGATAAAGTTTTCATTGCCAGCGAAGAAGCTGCCATTCGCACAATGGAGCCTAACGCAAAAAATATTTATGCTCCTGCCGGAGGAGAACCTGTAATTGTTAAATTAAAGGAGGTTACATTCTGATGAGTGTAGAATTTGTATATCCCGAGTTTGAGGTTATCAGAAATGATAACCGTTGTATCTCTTGTAGAGTCTGTGAGCGACAATGTGCTAATGAAGTGCACAGGTATGATGCTGATAATAATATTTTAATAAGCGATGAAGCTAAATGCGTAAATTGTCAGCGTTGTGTATCGCTTTGTCCTACAAGAGCTTTAAGGATTGTTAAGAGCGACTGTGTATTGAGAGAAAATGCAAACTGGCACAACGATACAATTAAAGAAATTTACAAACAAGCAAACAGTGGCGGTGTTCTTTTATCTTCAATGGGTAATCCAAAACCATTTCCAGTTTACTGGGATAAAATTCTTATTAACGCTTCACAGGTAACTAACCCACCTATTGACCCTTTGAGAGAACCTATGGAAACACGTGTATTTCTGGGTAAAAAGCCTGAAAAAGTAACTCGTGATAAAAACGGTAAGCTTACGTGCGAATTATCCCCTCAGCTTGAGCTTTCGATGCCTATAATGTTTTCTGCTATGAGCTACGGTTCTATAAGCTACAATGCTCATGAATCTTTGGCGAGAGCCGCAACAGAACTTGGTATTTTCTACAATACAGGCGAAGGCGGACTTCACGAAGATTTTTACTGCTACGGCAAAAACACAATCGTTCAGGTTGCATCCGGACGTTTTGGTGTTTATAAGGATTATCTTGAAGCAGGTGCCGCTGTAGAAATCAAAATGGGTCAAGGAGCAAAACCCGGTATCGGCGGACATCTGCCAGGTACAAAAATCGTTGGCGATGTTTCCCGTACAAGAATGATTCCCGAAGGTTCAGATGCTATCTCCCCTGCTCCACACCACGATATTTATTCTATCGAGGATTTGCGTCAGCTTGTTTTTTCATTGAAAGAAGCTACTGACTATAAAAAGCCTATAATTGTAAAAGTTGCCGCTGTTCATAACATTGCCGCTATTGCAAGTGGTATTGCAAGAAGTGGTGCTGATATTATTGCAATTGACGGTTTCCGAGGTGGTACAGGAGCAGCACCTACCAGAATTCGTGATAATGTAGGTATTCCTATTGAATTGGCTCTTGCTTCTGTTGACCAACGTCTGCGTGATGAAGGAATTAGAAACAATGTTTCTCTTGTTGTAGGTGGTAGTATAAGAAGTGCTTCAGATGTAGTAAAAGCTATTGCACTTGGTGCAGATGCCTGTTATGTTGCTACCGCTGCACTTTTGGCACTTGGTTGTCACCTTTGCCGTACCTGCCAGAGCGGTAAATGTAACTGGGGTATCGCAACCCAGCGTCCCGAGCTTGTAAAACGACTTAACCCTAACATCGGTTGTGAGCGTCTTGTTAACCTTATGAACGCTTGGCGTCATGAAATTAAGGAACTTATGGGTGGTATGGGTATAAATTCTATTGAATCGCTACGTGGAAATCGCTTAATGCTTAGAGGTATTGGATTAACAGAAAAAGAACTTGAGATTTTAGGTATCTCCCACGCCGGCGAATAAGAAAGGTAGTTACTATGAATCGAATATATGTTAATGAAGAGTGGTGTCTTGGCTGCCACTTGTGTGAATATAACTGTGCCTTTGCAAATTCAGACGAAACAGATATGGTAAAAGCACTAAAAGGCAAGCCAATTTATCCAAGAATCAGAGTTGAGGGGACAGAAAGCGTAAACTTTGCACTTTCCTGCCGTCACTGCACAGAGCCTATCTGTATTAAAAGCTGTATTTCAGGTGCATTATCAAAAAAAGAAGATGGAGTCGTATGCATAGACCGCAAAAAATGTGTCGGCTGTCTTACCTGTATTCTTGTTTGTCCTTATGGTGCCTTGGCTCAAGGAGAACACGGTGCAATTCAGAAATGCGAGTTATGTCTTGAAAACTCTTGCGGTGAGCCTGCGTGCGTAAAAGGATGTCCAAACAGAGCAATAGTATATGAAGAAAGGTGACACAAATGAAACAGTATGTAATTATTGGAAATGGTGTAG
>JAXJSN010000143.1:0-19490 GCA_036310085.1 Ruminococcus sp. | reverse complement strand
TTTATGCAGTAGTAGTCGTAGTACTGTGGGATTGTGTGTAAACTGCTTGCAGTTTTCCACAATTCCACGGTTCAAACTCTTTTTTGTAACATATCTATTGTAATCCTACATGCCAATATTGCATTTTATAAGTATAATTATTGTTTAAAAGTGTTATTTATGGTATAATAGAAAAGATATTATGATTTTAGCATAAATTTAAAGGGCGGAATGTGGTCATATGATTACACTTGATAAATTAAATCGTAAGGAAGCCGTACGCTATTTGGGTGGGGCGGGAATAAGCCTTAATTACAGAATGGACAGACTTATGGATGAATGTGAAGCTGAAATCTTGGCAAAAGCAAGTCCTTCATTTTTGTATCTTGAAAAAGAACTTCCGTATAGCGAAATTATTAAGGGGGAAGATATAAAAGAACATCTTTCAGGTTGCAAAAAAGTAATTATGATGTGTGCAACGCTTGGTGCGGAAATTGATAAGCTTATTCGCATAAATCAAATTTCCGATATGGCAAAGGCTGTTGTTATGGATAGCTTTGCAAGTGTTGCAATCGAACAAGTTTGCAATAAGATTGATATAATGTTTGCTGAAAAATACAAGGGGCTTAATATGACTACGAGATTTAGTCCCGGATATGGTGACTATCCTATTGAACTGCAAAAAAGCTTTTTGCATATTCTTGATGCTCCAAGAAAAATAGGACTCACTGCAAATGATAGTTTTTTGCTGACCCCTGTAAAGTCAGTTACTGCAATTATCGGATTATCAGAAAATCCGATTGAACGCAAAAAGCGTGGCTGTGCAATATGTAATATGAATCAATTGTGTATATATAGAAGGAATGGTGAACACTGTGGATTTTAAAAAGTATTTGATGAGTAAGGATTTTGTATTGCTTGATGGTGCAATGGGTACTCTTATTCAAAAAAGCGGAGTTAAATATAATCATTCTCCAGAAACACTCAATATAACTCATCCTGAACTTATTCAGTCTTTTCATAGAAGTTATGTTGAGGCAGGTTCAGATATAATATATTCAAATACATTCGGTGCAAATGGCTATAAGCTTGAAGGCAGCGGTTATACGGTAGAAGAAATTATTAAAGCCGGTATAAACAACGCAAAAAAAGCTGTTGAGGGTACAGACTGTCTTGTAGCACTTGATTTAAGTACAGTTGGTCAGCTTTTAGAACCTACAGGTTCACTTACTTTTGATGAAGCTTACGAATATTATAAGGAACAAATTATTGCAGGAACAGAGGCAGATTTGATTGTTTTTGAAACAATGACTGACCTTTATGAGCTGAAAGCGGCTGTGCTTGCAGCTAAAGAAAATAGCGATAAGCCTATAATAGCAACTATGACTTTTGAAAGAAACGGCAGAACATTTACCGGTGTTTCTCCTGCGGCGGCTGTATTAACACTTGAGGGTTTAGGTGTTGACGCTTTTGGCGTGAATTGCTCTTTAGGTCCTGATGAGCTTGAACCTTTTATAAGTGAGATTTCAAAATATACAAATTTGCCGATTATTATTAAGCCGAATGCAGGACTTCCTGACCCTGTTACTAATGAATATAATGTTACTCCTCAAAAATTTGCAAAAGATATATTATCACTACTTAGATATGGTGTAAAGTTTGTGGGTGGTTGTTGTGGCACTACTCCTGAATATATTGCAGAGGTTAAAAAAGCCCTTGTAAATGAAAAATATTGTCAGCAAAATAAAAGCATTGAAACCTCGGTTTGCAGTGCGAGTACAGTTGTTGAAATATATTGTCCAAGAATTATTGGTGAAAGAATAAATCCTACAGGTAAAAAGCTTTTTAAGCAAGCTCTTGTTGATAATAATATTGATTATATTCTTACTCAGGCTCTTGAACAGGTTAAGGGTGGAGCAGAAATTCTTGATGTTAATGTGGGACATCCCGAAATTGACGAAAAGAAAATGATGGTTCGTGTGCTTAAAGCTATACAGAGTGTGTGCGATGCTCCGCTTCAAATTGATTCAACAAAACCGGAGGTGCTTGAAGCAGGTTTGAGATACTATAACGGAAAGCCGATTGTAAACTCTGTAAACGGAGAGGAAAAGAGCTTGCAGGCTGTTCTTCCTTTGGTAAAAAAGTATGGTGCGTCTGTTGTAGGATTGACTCTTGATGAAAACGGTATTCCTAAAACTGCTGAAGGCAGATTTCAAATAGCCAAAAAGATTGTTCAGCGTGCTGAGGCGGCAGGTATAGACAAAAAAGATGTTTATATTGATTGTCTTACACTTACGGTTTCAGCTGAGCAAGAGGGTTGCGTTCAAACTCTTGAGGCTTTACGCAGAGTAAAAAATGAGCTTGGCTGTAAAACCTGTCTTGGTGTTTCAAATATTTCGTTCGGTTTGCCTGAGCGTGAGCTTGTAAACAGTACTTTTCTTACAATGGCATTAGAGGAAGGGTTAGATCTTCCTATTATGAATCCAAATGTTATGTCTATGACAGGTGCCGTGCGAGCATATCGTGTTTTACGAGGATTTGATAAAAATTCGGTTGAGTTTATAAATATATATAATAACGCAGTTTCAAAACCTGTTTTAAAGGAACAGGTTGCTCAGATGGATATTGCAACTGCTGTTTATAGTGGGCTTAAAAGTGAGGGTGCGACTCTTACCAAAAAGCTTCTTGAAACAGTAGAACCTATGGATATTGTGAATAATATGCTTATTCCTGCTCTTGATAGGGTAGGCGAGGATTTTGAAAAGAATATAATATTTTTACCACAGCTTATTCAAAGTGCGAACACTGCTCAGGAATGTTTTGAGGTTATAAAAAAACACCTTGCTGATACAAGCGGTTCAGCTGTAAGCAAGGGTAAGATAATTTTGGCAACTGTCAAAGGTGATATTCACGATATAGGCAAAAATATAGTTAAGGTATTGCTTGATAATTATGGTTATACTGTAGTAGACCTTGGCAAGGATGTAGATCCGCAGGTAATTGTAGATACAGCGGTTGAGCAGGATATAAAAATGATAGGTCTTTCGGCTCTTATGACTACAACGCTTAAGAGTATGGAAGATACTATAAAGCTTTTAAGAGAAAGAAAAGAACTGCAAAATCCCGACGGTACAAGCAAGTGTGTTGTTTTTGTCGGAGGCGCAGTTCTTACTAAAGATTATGCTATGAAAATCGGTGCCGATTATTATTGTAAAGATGCAAAAGAAAGTGTCGATACAGCTAAAAAGGTGTTGGGTTAGTAATATTTAATGTTAATGTTTTATATCAATAATGCAAATTTCTGCACAGTTGTTAATTCTTGGTAAGTTATAGGAATTACCAAGACCTGATGATATTATCATTTCAGTATGATTAAGTGAGTACTGCCCTTTATCATATTTAGGAGGAAAGCTTTGATTTGGTGCTTTAAGTCCACCGATAAAGGGTAGCCTGACAATTCCTCCGTGAGTGTGACCACAAAGAATAAGATCAATATTGCTGTTTTTAGCAATATCTGCGATATATTCAGGCTGATGATGAAGTAAAATGGTATACTGGTGTTCAGATTTTTCGTTAAAGCTTTCCCAAAAATGTTTTTCAGGGGTGTCAAAATTTGGAGCATTAAATTCATAATAAGGAAAATCAGATAATCCGCCAATTAAAAAAGTTTCATTATTTTTCTTAAATGTAATATATTCATTATCAAGTAATAATGCACCGGTGCTGTTAATTTCGCTTTTAAAATCTATTTTATCACGAAGTGCGAGCTCGTGATTTCCATAGCAAAAATAAGTGGGTGCTATATCTTTTAACTCGGTCAACAGATTTTTAAATATGCTTATGTCTTGATTTTCCTGCACTACCATATCGCCTGCTACGGCTATAAAATCAGGAGCTTGTTTTTTTATAGTGCTTATTAATCTTTTGTTATCTGCACCAAACTCCTTGTTGTGTAAGTCAGAAATCAAAACAAAGCTTAAATCTGTTTTTATCTTCTTGCTTGTTAATGTATATTTAGTTGTTTCTATAGTGTTTTCACAATAAATGGCATTTATTAATACCGCTAAGAGAATTAATATAACCGGTATTGCTATAATTATGAATTTCTTTTTATTTATTTTGTTCAAGGTTAATCATCTCGCTATTTTAAATTAATTACATTTTACTAAGAAGGTCGAATTTTGTCAATTTATATCATATGATTATTGACGAATTTTGTTATATCAAAGCATAAGTGTTGATATATTTGTTTTTTTGTGGTATGATTATAATGTATAATTGTGGGTAGAAATGTGGTGTTGTTATGAATAAAAAAAAGCCTGGGTATAAGGGTATTTACAACAAAGTTTTTAAGAGAATTATTGATATTATCTGTTCACTGATGGCAATTGTCTTTCTGTCGGTGATTTATTTGCCTATTTGCTTGATTGTAAAGTGTACAAGTAAGGGGCCTGTTTTCTTTAAACAAAAGAGAATCGGTAAGGATAAAACATACTTTAATATACTTAAATTTCGTACAATGAGAATTGACACTCCTAAGGACTGTCCGACTCACTTGCTTGAAAATCCTGAACAGTACATAACAAAGGTAGGAAAATTCCTGCGTAAAACGAGTTTAGATGAGTTGCCACAGATTTTTAATATTTTTGTTGGAGATATGAGTGTTATAGGACCAAGACCTGCTTTGTGGAACCAAGATGATTTGATTGCTGAGAGAGATAAGTATAATATAAACGCATTAACACCGGGTCTTACTGGTTGGGCACAGATTCATGGTCGTGATGAGCTTCCAATCCCTGTTAAGGTTGAAATGGATAAGGTTTATTATGATAATATCAGTTTTTGGTTTGACATAAAGTGTCTGTTTATGACAGTTATCAGTGTTTTGAAGAGCGATGGAGTAAAAGAGGGCGGAACAGGTCAAATGACTGATTCTGAAATTTGTGAAAAGATTGAGGAAGTTAAAAATATATGAAAATTCTTATTCTTGCAAATCACTATCTTACTTTGAGAATCTTTAGGCGTGAGCTTATTCAGGAGCTTTCTAAAAATCATGAGGTTGTTATTTCAATACCTGAAGATGAAAAAGAGTATATGGATGAGCTTAGATCATTTGGTGCTCGATTAGTCTATGAAAAAAATATGGACAGAAGAGCAATTAATCCTGTTAAGGACTTAAAGCTTATTTCATCTTATAAAAAATTACTTAAAGAAGAAAAGCCCGATAGAGTAATTACATATACTATAAAATGTAATATTTATGGTGCATGGGCTTGTAAAAGCTTAAATATTCCGTGTTATTGTAATGTTACCGGACTTGGTTCAGCTTTTTACAATGGCGGAATTATAAAAACTATTACTTCGGTTATGTATAAATATTCAATGAATAAAGCAAAAGTTGTTTTTCTTGAGAATAAAGGAAACGAAAAAACTTTGCTTGATATGAATATCTTCCGTCCTGACCAGACATTTGTGCTTAATGGTGCCGGAGTAAATCTTGAAAAATTCCCTTTTACCGAATATCCTGTTGATGATGGTAAGATTTCGTTTTTATTCTTTGCGAGAATAATGAAAGAAAAAGGAGTAGATGAGCTTTTTTATGCAATAGAAAAGCTAGCTGATGAATATGATAATTTAGAGTTTAATTTTATCGGAATTTATGAAGATGAGTATGAAGATAAGGTTAAGACTCTTGAGGATAAAGGTCTTATTCGTTATTACGGATTTCAGAAGGATGTTGTACCGTTTATTCAGAAAAGTAACTGTGTTATTTTGCCAAGCTATCATGAAGGAATGGCAAATACATTATTGGAAAGTGCATCTATAGGAAGACCTATTATAACGAGTAAGATACACGGCTGTATGGAAGCTGTTGTTGATAATAAAAGTGGATTATTGGCTAAGGCATGTAATAAAGAAGATTTATATGAAAAGATAAGACAGTTTATAGAGATGCCTTATAAAGAAAAGAAGGATATGGGTAATCGTGCTCGAGAACATATGGAGAAGAATTTTGATAAATATGGAGTTGTTAGAAGAACGATGGACATCATATTGGGCTGAAGGATTTGATATGAATTTATTTACTAATGGTTATGCATGGTATTTTCTTCTGTTGATAGTGTTTGAGTTTGTTTTATTAAATCAGAAAAAAATGTATGTTTCTGCTAATACTCCACCAGATACACCTTTAAATTATGATAAAGGATATGATTATAGAGTAAATGTTTTTTTTGCAATACTTGTATTTTTACCTTTGATTTTTATTGCTGCTAATCGTGGATATCATGCTGATACTTTCTTATATATTACTATGTTTAATGAATATCCGAGCAATGTTTCAGAATTAGCTGATTTTGTTGATTGGGAAGGTAAGTGTCCCGGTTTTATAGTGTTTAGTGTTATAATTAAGCAAATATTTGGTCCAGATTATAAACCTTGGCTTTTTATTATTGCGGCAATTTCTGCAGGGGCTTTGGCAATAGCCTATAAAAGATATACTTCTGAAGTTGTATTATGTGCATTTTTCTATTTTGCATCAACTGATTTTACATCTTGGATGATTAACGGAATGAGACAATTTCTTGTTGCAGCAATTCTTTTTGTATGCTTTCCGTTACTGGAAAAAAAGAAGACATTCTTGTTGTTTGTATTAATAGCACTTGTTTTATATACAATGCACACATCTGTAATTGTTGTTATACCATTATATATAGCGGCATTAGGAAAGCCTTTTAATAAAAAAACTATGATTTCACTTGGGTTAATGCTTATAGCTATTGTATTTGCTGGTCAGTTTTTAGGACTTATGGATTCAGCTTTGGAGGATACAGCGTATAATGGCGTAATTTCTCAATTTGAAGGAGACGATGGCACTAATATATTCAGAGTGCTTTTGTATTCTGTTCCGGCAATTTTAGCGATAGTATACAGAAAAAAAATACCGGATGATGTTCCAAATATTATAGGTATATGTATCAATATGTCACTTATCACAATGGGATTATATGTATTGTCTATGTTTACAAGTGGTATATATATCGGAAGAATGCCGATTTATTTTTCTTTGTTTAATTATATTCTTTTACCCTGGGAAATACGAACTTTTTTTCCTGGAAGTAGATCGTCTATGAATTATGCGATGATCGGAGGATATTTAGCATTCTATATAATTCAGAATATGTTTTGGGGAAATATATAAGGTTGATAGGAGTTAATAGATGTTATGGATATAAAGATAAGTGTTATCATACCGGTTTACAAAGTAGAAAAATATATAAATCAATGTGTTGATAGTGTATTAAATCAAACCTATAAGAATATAGAGATAATACTTGTTGATGATGGTTCACCTGATAATTGTCCTAAAATATGTGATGATTATGCTAAACTCGATAATTGTATAAAGGTAATTCATAAAAAAAATGGCGGTCTTTCATCAGCAAGGAATTACGGCATTAAACAAGTTACCGGTGATTATGTTATATTTTTAGACAGTGATGATTGGTGGAATGACACAAACTTTATTGAAGATGTTGTCAATAAAAAATTGTTTGATTTACCTGATGTTGTTATTTTTGGATATCTAAAGTATTTTGAAACAGATAATTCATTTGTTCCAATTATAAATACAAACATAAATATAGTTAGCAATGATAAAGCAGAGCAAATAAAAGATTTAGTTGTCAATGATGTTTATGAATCAGAGGCTTGGAATAAATTTATAAAAGCGGATATTTTCAAGCAAGGTGATATGTATTTTACCGAAGGAATTTTTTCTGAAGATATTGACTGGAGTGCAAGATTATTAATAAAGGCGAAAACATTTAAGGTTTTTGAGAAAGATATTTATGTTTATCGTCAGAATATGAAATCAATCACACATACAATTTCTAAGAAAAATATTATTGATTTAAAGAATAATATAAAGTGTATAGTCGATATGTCAAATGATATTAAAAATGAAAAATACTATGAGTACTATATGTCATATTGTGCGTATCAGTATATAACATTTCTTAATAATATTTGTAAGTTAAAGTCAAAAGAGATTGAAACGGAAATAAAAGAAATGAAAGAATACGCATGGCTGCTTGATTATCATACGAATCAAAAAGTGGAAAAAATACATAAGTTTAATAAGCTTTTTGGTTACTACGGAACTATAAAAGTGTTAAAATTATATCTAAAATTGAGAGGATAATATGAGTAAACCTTTAATTACAGTTTTTACCCCTACATTTAACAGAGCCTATTGTCTTGGCGGTTGTTATGAAAGTATGAAAAGACAGACAAATAAAAATTTTGTTTGGCTTATTATTGATGACGGTTCAAGTGATAATACTAAAGAGCTTGTTGATAGCTGGATTAAAGAGAATAATGAGTTTGAAATAAAGTACATATATAAGAAAAACGGTGGAATGCATACGGCATATAATTCAGCATATGAAGTTATTGATACTGAGCTTAGCATAAATGTTGATTCCGATGATTGGCTCACAGATACAGCTATTGAGGATGTAGTTAATTTTTGGAATAAAAATAAGCGTGACGATGTAGGCGGCATATATGCCCTTGATATGTTTGAAAATGGTAAAGTTATAGGAGAGTATTTTCCTGATGACCTTACCGAGTTTAGAGGATGGGGATATAAAACTATTTTTTATAAGGATAAAACCGGCAAAAATAAAAAGATTGATATTCACGGCGATAAAAAGTTTATCGGTGTAACAAAGATTATTAATCAATATCCTCCAATACCTGTGTATGAAAATGAAAATTATTACAGCCTTTATCATAAACAGCATTATATAGAAAGAGATTATACAATATTAATTTTTAATAAACCTGTTTGTGTAGTTGAATACAGAGAAGATGGTAATTCTAACAATATGTATAAGCAATATATAAGGAATTGCCATGGATTTTCAAATTATCGTAAGTTTATTATTAAGAATGCTCCGTCTTTAAAAATTCGCTTTATGACAGCAATTCACTATGTTGCAGAAAGCTCATTTGCTAAAAGTAAGCATTTTATATTGAATTCCCCAAGACCAATACTTACCTTAATGGCATATCCTGCCGGTATGTTGCTTAAGTTTGTTATTAAAAGAAAGAGTGGAAGCTAAATGAAGATTGCGTTAATTATTCCTTATTTCGGTATATTTCCTAATTATTTTGATTTATTTTTGAGATCATGTGAAAAAAACAGTAATTTTACTTGGTTTATTTTTACAGATAATAAAGAAGCATATAATTTCCCAAATAATGTAAAGAAGATACCTATGGAATTTGAGGAATGCAGAACCCTTATTCAAAGTAAGTTTGATTTTAATATTTCTCTTGAAACTTGCAGAAAAATATGTGATTACAGATCTGCTTATGGATATATTTTTGAGGAGTATATCCAAGAGTATGATTTTTGGGGTTACTGCGATGTTGATCTGATTTGGGGAGATTTAAGTAAGTTTATTACAGAAAAATTGTTAAATAAATATGAAAGAATTTATTCTTTAGGACATCTATCTCTATATAAAAATACTTACGATAATAATAGAGTGTTTATGATACCTCTTAATGGTAAGTTGAGATATAAAGAAATATTTACTACAAGTTCAGGTTCTGCTTTTGACGAGTGGTATCCTGAAAGTATAAATGATATTTATTTACAGGAAAAAATTCCATTTTACAAAAAGAGTGAGTGTGCGGATATTTATCCCTACAAATCTCATTTTGTGTTAGATTGTTTTAATCCGGATACAAGATCATATCATAATGATGATGTGAAAAATAATATTTTTAAGTGGGAAAATGGTGCTGTAAAAAGATATTTTATTCAAAATAAAGAGTTAAATAATGCTGAGTATCCATATGTTCATTTACAAAAAAGAAAAATGGATAAGCTTGTTTCTGATGATGCAGAGAGCTTTTATATAATTCCTAATAAATTTGTTAATGCTGATAAAAGCGAAAAAGAAATGCTAAAAATAGCTTTTATATCTGCTCCTCTTAACTTTCAATATTTTAAGGTTAAGTACAGTTCGTTAAAGTTAAGGCTAAAAAATAACGATTGGAGCGGTTTTATAGATAGAAAAATAAAACGAGATTAATGTGGTTTTTATATGAAAAAAATACTATTTTTTATACCTAATCTGTCTGTTGGCGGAGCTGAAAAGGTTCTTGTGAATCTTGTTAATAATATTGATAGCAGTAAATTTGATATAACTGTTCAGGTTTTATTTGATGGCGGTGTAAATGTTCAATTTTTAAAAAAACATATAAAATATAAATATTGTTTTAAGAAAACATTTAGAGGAAACAGTCAGCTTTTAAAGCTTTTTTTACCTCAGTTTCTATATAAAAGGTTTATTGATGAGCATTATGATATAATTGTGTCATATCTTGAAGGACCAACAGCAAGAATAGTCAGTGGTTGCGATGATGAAAGCACTAAGCTAATCAGTTGGATTCATTGCAGTATGTTGGATAAAAAAACAGTATCTATTGGATTTAGAAACTATGACGAAGCCTTGGCTTGCTATAATAAATACACTAAATCAGTATTTGTATCCGAGGGCGTCAGGGATTATTTTGTAAAATTAATGAATTATAAAAAACCTGTTCAGGTGCTTTATAATACTAATGAAACACAGCAGATAATTGATTTATCAAAAGAAAAGTGCGACTATACTTTTAAAGAAGATGAAGTTAATATTTGCTTAGTAGGAAAAATTTCAAGAGATAAAGGTTGTGATCGTATTTTACGAATTCAGAAAAAGCTCTTGGAAGAAAATTTTAAAACTCATATTTACTTTTTAGGCACAGGACCTGAAGAAGATTTTGTAACTCAATTTGCAAAAGAAAACAATTGTGAGGATAGCATTAGTCTATTGGGTTATCAGACAAATCCTTATAAATATGTAAGGAACTGCGATTTATTTGTTTGTGCTTCGTTAGCTGAAGGCTTTAGCACAGCAACAACTGAAGCTTTAATTGTAGGTACTCCTGTAGTAACAGTTAATGTTTCGGGTATGAAAGAAATGCTCGGTGCAAACAACGAGTATGGAATAATTACCGATAATGATGAAAACTCTCTTTTTGAAGGAATTAAAAAAATGATTTCTTCCAAAGGTATGCTTGAAAAATATGCAGTACTTGCACAGGAGAGAGGAAAGTTTTTTAGCACTGAAAACACAGTTAAAGCGGTAGAAAATATGTTAATGGAGCTATAGAAAATGAAGCATGGATTTTATTTTAGATTTTATAAATTAATACATAATGAATTTATATGTTGTGTTTTATCTAATTTAGCTTATTTCTTGTATTGCTGCAAATATATGATTTTAAAGCTTAAAGCGAAAAAAACAGATGTAAATTTTGATGTTTTAAAGGCGACTTCTATAATAAATGATGTTTACCCTAGACCAAACTCAAAACCAGAGTACATAAACCCTACAATTAGAGATGATATTGATTTATCGGTAGTAATACCTGTTTATAATTATGCTGATATGCTTGATAAAAATATCAATTCAATTCTAAATCAGAAAACAAAATATAAATATGAGGTTATATTTGTTGATGATGGTTCAACAGATGGTGCAACTGATATATTAAAAAAGTATCAGGACAATCCAAAGGTAAAGCTTATATTTCAGAAAAATGCAGGAATAGGAGCAGCAAGAAATACCGGTATCAATAATGCAGACGGAAAATATTTAATGTTTATTGACTGCGATGATGAGGTTCACGACAATATAGTTGAGTTGTTTCTTACTAAGGCGTATTCAAACGATTATGATATAGTTATGGCTGCTCATAATCTTTCAAAAGAAAGAAATGGTCAAATCTATCAGGTAATACCAAATGTTTATCCTCAGGCTAATTTGATAGGTTATAAGAATAATGATTCGATAATGAATTATGCCGGATTACCATGGGGAAAGGTTTATAAGAGAGAGCTTTGGAACAGTGTTCGCTTTTTTCCGGGATATTGGTACGAGGATTCAATTATTCAGTTTTTATTGTTCACTCAATGTAAAAGTTTTTCTTATGTACCTGAGGTTATATATGAATATAAATGGTATGAAAAGAATTTCTCTCATACACAGGGAAATGCGGCAAATATAAAGACAATTGACAGCTATTGGCTATTAGTTGAAATTATTGAACAGTATGAAAAGCTTGGTTTGCCAATTGATAATCAATTTTATACATTAGTTTTAAGACATATCAGTGCTTATTATTATCCTACTATAAGAGATTTGAATGATGATATTATTAAAGCGATGTTTGTACTTGCTAAGGATTTATACATAAAATATAAACCTACTGAAAAAGTAAAGCTTCCGTTTATATTAAGAGAGGTTGAAAAAGCCTTTGATAATAATGATATTGAATTGTGGAAATTAGCAAGCTTTTATCAGTAAGATTAAGGATGTGATTTATTTGTCAGGTAAAATTTCTGTAGTTATTCCTGCATATAATGCAAAAAACACTATAAAGCGATGCTTGAATAGCATTCAAAATCAATCCTATAAAAATCTTGAAATAATCGTTATTAATGATGGTTCAAAGGACAACACAGAGGAGATAGTTTCTAATATTGCTAAATTGGATAACAGAATAAAATTGATAACGATTGAAAACGGGGGCGTATCTCATGCTCGAAATACCGGAATAGATAATGCAACAGGAGATTATATTACTTTTGTTGATTCTGATGATTATATAGATGAAGAAATGTATGCAACCTTAATTGATGTTATGCAGAAAAATGAGGCTGATATTTCTCATTGCAGTTACAAAAATGTATATACGAATGGGAGTACTTCGGTTGTTGGCGGAAAGAATATAGTAGTTTCTCAAAGTAATGATGAGGCTATAAACTGCCTGTTAAGCGGAAGTTTGTTTGCTGGAGGCTTGTGGAGTAAACTATATAAAAAAAATCTGTTTAATGATGTAAGATTACTTGAGTCAATAAAGTATAATGAAGATATTTTGGCTAATTTTTATCTTTTCAGAAAATGTAAGAAAATTATCTATACAGATAAGCCATTCTATAATTATGTGGCAGATGAAACGAGTGCAACACATTCTGCGAACTTAGTTAAATATGTAGAGCAATGTTTATTTGTTTCTGATGAAATGCTTTCTCAAAGCATAGGTAAATCGTATTATGAGTCTGCTCAATATCGTTGTGCGTATACAGTGTTATCACTTTACAGGTATTATTTATTTTCAAAGGATAAATCTAATTCGTTAAGAAAAAAGGAAATAAAAAAGCGAATTCTTGAATACGAAAAGAACAACTTATATAAATCAAAAAGAGATAAAATTACTGTGTTTATATATAAGTATTTGCCGTGGATTTATGTACCGTTTTATACTGTGTATGATAAAATAAGAGTGAAAAAACTTGACCCTGAGCAATAATATTTGAATTATAAGTTAGAGGTGATGTAGTGGGTTTAAAAATTGAAACTTGGAATGTTGCATACAGAAAAAAAACGAAAAATACATTGCTTAATGATACAAACAGCGAATTTATTGTAATTGATAATTGTTACGATGGTTGGGCTGCTGATCCGTTTGTTTTTGAAAAAGACAATGAGGTTTATTTGTTTGCCGAGATTTATTCTTATAAGCATAGCAGAGGTGTAATTGCATATTCAAAGTATAACAAGGCTAAAAATACATTTGAAAAATACAAAACCATAATAGTTGAGGATTATCATCTTTCTTATCCTTGTATATTTGAGTATAATAACAATATCTATATGATGCCGGAAGCAAGTGAATCTGATTCTCTTTACTTATATAAGGCGGTTGAGTTTCCTGAAAAGTGGGAAAAGCTTAATCCACTTTTGATCGGTGATAAGCTGGTTGATACAACACCTGTTTTAATTAATAATAAGCTTTATGCACTTTCTTATAAATTAAATGTTGATGATCAAAGCGAACACGAGCTTATTTTACTTGAATTTGATGGAAAAAAATTCACAAAAAGTAAGCTTGGTGTTCTTTCAAAGGATGTAAGCTCAGCAAGACCGGGAGGTAATTTTATAAAAATTAAAGGCGAGTTATATCGTGTGTCACAGGATTGCGATGGTGAATATGGTAAAGCAATTAATTTTATAAAATTATCAGAAAATTTTCCTACTGAGTTTAAAGAAACTCTTATTAAAAAAATACAGCCCGGCAATTTAAATATAAATAATAAAGATAGTTACTGTGGAATTCATACATATAATACCAGTGAAAATTTTGAGGTTATAGATTTAAAATCGTATAAGAACAGTTATGTAAGATTGTTTTACAGAATACTTAATGGGGTGAAGGGATGCATCCGCTGATTAGCGTTATAGTTCCTATATATAATGTTGAAAAATATTTGCAGAAGTGTGTGGAAAGCATTATAAATCAAACATATAAAAATCTTGAGATAATTCTGGTTGATGATGGTTCACCAGATAATTGTCCCGCTATTTGTGATAGTTATGCGGTTAAGGATTCCAGAATAAAAGTGATTCACAAAGTAAATGGTGGTCTTTCAGATGCTCGTAATGCCGGAATGAAAATAGCTACCGGTGAGTACATAAGCTTTATTGATAGTGATGATTATATTTCCAATGATTTTATCAATGAGCTATATTCTGCTATTAATTCTCAAAACAGCGATATTGCTGAATGTAAAATAATAAAGGTTTATGAAGATGAACCTTTAGGAGAAATTAATGACAGTTGCAAAATTACTTCCTTTGACTGTCAGCGGTCTTTAAGCAAGTTGATTGATGAAGACGGATTTCATCAGCATGTTTGGAATAAATTGTATAAGTCAGAAATAGCTCTTAAGGTGCTTTTTGAAAAAGGTAAGCTTAACGAAGACGAATTTTGGACTTATCAGATTTTCGGAATGGCAAAAAAGGCTACTGTTGTTGAAAAAACAATGTATTTTTATCTTCAGCGAAAAGGGAGCATAATGAGCGAGTCTTTTAATTTAAGACGACTTGATGCTTTAGAGGCCAAGGCTGAAAGACAAAAGTATATTGAAAAGAATTTTCCTGAGCTTGTCACTCAGACAAAAATAAATTTGTTTGGCTCTTGTATGTATTCTTGCCAAGCGGCAATGAAGTTTATGAGTGGTCAAGAAAAAAATCAGGCTATAAAGATTATAAAAGAATATGTTTCAGAGTATAAACTAAGTAAAAATGAATTAGATACTCTAAGCGGAAAGATACATTTTTGGTTTGCTTTTGCGAATGTAAGCTTTGTGTTATGTTGTAAAATAAGAAGTATTTTAGGAATAGGATTTTAAAATGGCTAAGATAAGTATTGTTGTGCCCATTTACAATTCAGAAAAATATCTTTGTAATTGTATTGATAGTATTCTTTGCCAAAGCTTTGATGATTTTGAGCTTATATTGGTTGATGATGGTTCTACTGATAGCTCTGCATCAATTTGTGATAATTACGAAAAGCTTGATAACAGAGTGAATGTAATACACAAAACAAATGGCGGCGTTTCCAAAGCAAGGAATACAGGTATAGATGTAGCATCGGGTAAATTTATTTGTTTTATTGACAGTGATGACAGCGTAAATTCAGATTATTTAGAAAAGCTTTATCTAGCGTATGAAAATGACATTGATTTGTCTGTTGTAGGATATAATTGGATAAAAAATAATTGCGTAACAAATTTTACTGTGTTTAATAACGAACCTGAAACTATTATAGATAAGAATAATATAATGTTTTTGTATGAAAAAGTAATGATTTCTGCACCGTGGTGTAAATTATATAAGCTTGATATAATAAAAGAAAATAAGCTTATATTTCCTGAGGACTTAAGCTTGGGTGAAGATTTGATTTTTAATTTTTCTTATCTTGATTTTGTTAATAGGATTAAAATAATTAATACTCCTTTATACAATTACAATACGGATAATGAAAATTCTTTATTGCAAAAATATAGAGCAGATTTACTTGAGACCAACAGTCGCATTAATAGTATTGTATATATGTATATATGCAAGTGGAAACTAGACCATACTCAGATGCAAATATTTATAAACAGTGTTTTTTGGAGTTATGAAAATGTTCTTTTAAATACATTTTCAGTAAAAAATAAAGCCTTTTATTTTGATAAGCTGAGATATAACAGACAGATTTTGAAAAGTGAAGACTTTAAAAAAGCACTTAAAAATTATTCAGGCAATATAAATGCTGTTGTAAAATTAGGTTATAAGCTTCATAGCTATTCATTGATTTTATTTTACAATAAATTGAGAAGGATGGTGAGATAAAGTTGATTAAGTCTAAAGAGGATTTAAAAAGATTTATATATAATGACAATGGTTATTTAAATAAGAGCTATGATAAAAAATCATTTCTTTTTATGAGATTGGTACACGATACACAACATTATATATGCAAGTATTTGGAGATGCTTAGAAAACAGGAGTATTACATAAATACAAGAGGTTCAAATAAGCTTAAAGCTTTGTTAGCTTTGTATTATGAAAGAAAAAAACATAATCTTGGTAATAAGCTTGGGTTTTATATAGGTCCAAATTGTTGTGATGAAGGTTTAACTTTATTTCATCATGGTTCTGTTATAATTAATCCGAATGCTAAAATTGGTAAGAACTGTTTATTTCACGGCAATAACTGCGTTGGAAACAATGGAAAAACAGAGGCTTGCCCTGTTATTGGAGATAATGTCGATATAGGTTTTGGTGCTATTATTATCGGTGATATAAAAATAGCTGATAATGTAAAAATTGGCGCTAATGCTGTTGTTACTAAGTCTTGTTTAGAAAAGGGAGCGACTTTAGTAGGAATACCGGCTCATAAACTGAGTTAAGTTTTATATGGAGATAGTTTAAATGAATCCGATAAAATCAATAGAGGCTCGTTATCAATCGTTGATAATGAATAATTTTGAAAAAACAAAATATGCTAAACAATTAAGGTTGCTTAAAGATATACATAGGGGTCAGGCTTGTTTTATTATAGGTAATGGTCCGAGCTTAACTGCGGAGGATTTAGAGGTAATACATAAACATAGTATTCCGACATTTGCTTTTAACAGGATATATTTAATGTTTGATAAAACTAATTGGCGACCTACATATTATATGTCACAGGATGAAAAAACTTTGAAAAATTGCACTGATATGGTAAGTGAAATGGATATACCATATAAGTTTATACCAATAAATTTAAAATATTATTTTGATATTAATGTTAAAAATGCAACTTATTTTAAAATGGAGCATTATTCAGCTAATGTATTTTCTAATGATATTTCAAAATTTGTAGGAAACTCAAATACTGTAGCATTTACAGCAGCACAGTTTGCGGCATATATGGGTTTTAGTAAAATATATCTCATTGGTGTAGACCATAATTTTAGTGTTTCTGTCAACAGTAAAGGTGAAATTATCCGTGATAACAGTGTAAAGGATTATTTTGTCGAGGAATATAACAAAGATAAAAAAGAATTAGCTATTCCTAATCTGGATGAAAGTACAAAGACATTTATTGCTATGAAGAAATATTGTGATAGTAATAGTATAGAAGTATATAATGCTACCCGAGGAGGAAAGTTAGAGGTTTTTCCGAGGGTTGATTTTGATAAAATTAGTTTTGAGAAGGGAATATAAAGATGGATAATTCAGTTAACAAAAATGTAAAGTACCATACGCACATATCATCAAATCATAAGTGGTTTGATCTAAAATTAAAAGAGGTTTGGCAGTATCGTGACTTAATTTGGCTTTTTACAAAACGCTCATTTGTTCTTAAATATAAGCAAACTGTACTTGGTCCGGCTTGGCTTTTTATTAACCCATTTATAACAAGCTTGATATATACTTTTGTATTTGGCGGAATTGCAGGAATGAGTACTGATGGTGTCCCTCAGCTTCTATTTTATCTTACAGGTAATGCAATATGGACATATTTTGCCAGTTGCGTAACTATGAATGCTTCAACTTTTACTGCAAACTCTGGAGTATTTGGTAAGGTGTATTTTCCAAGACTTACAACACCTATATCTAATGTTCTTTCTGCGATAATTCAGTTTGGTATACAAATGTTCTTAGTGGTAGGATTTTTAATATATTATGTTATTACAGGACAGGTTTCTCCTAATTGGGAAGCTTGGTTATTAATTCCATTTGTGCTCATTCACCTTGGAATAATGGGGTTAGGTGTTGGTATTATTATTTCCAGCTTAACGACAAAATACAGAGACTTATCTATATTGGTTGGTTTTGCGATTCAGCTTTGGATGTATGCAACTCCGGTAATCTATCCAATTTCACAGATTGGAGAAGGTAAAATTAAGTTATTAATGATGATTAATCCTGCAACAACTCCGATTGAGATGTTTCGATATGCCATAACAGGACAAGGTAGCTTTGATATGTTATTTTTACTTGTGTCTGCAATATTTGCAATTGTTGTTCTGGTTCTAGGTATTATGATATTTAACAAGGTTGAAAGAAACTTTATGGATACAGTCTGAGGTGTAATAATGAGTGTACAAAACGAAAATAGAGAAATAGCAATAAAACTAACCGGTGTTAAGAAAAGATATAAATTAGGACAGATTGGTGGTGGCTCATTACAGGCAGATTTACAGAGCTGGTGGGCAAAGGTAAGAGGTAAAGAAGATCCCAATACAAAAATAGGCGAAGAGCAGCGTAGTAATGGTGAAACTTTTATGGCTCTTAATGGTATAGATTTAACTATATATAAGGGTGAGGCTTTAGGTATTATAGGTGGAAATGGTGCAGGTAAAAGTACAATGCTCAAGCTTCTTTCCAGAGTAACTGCCCCTACTGAGGGTGAAATCGATATTTATGGCCGAATTGCGTCAATGCTTGAGGTTGGTACCGGTTTTAATCTTGAGATGACAGGTAGAGAAAATGTATATATGAATGGTGCTATTTTAGGTATGACTAAGGCTGAAATAGATGCTAAGATGGAAGAGATAATAGAATTTTCTGAGGTAAGGGAGTTTATAGATACACCTGTAAAAAGATATTCAAGTGGCATGTTTGTAAAGCTTGCTTTTAGTGTTGCTGCTCACCTTGATTCTGAAATTATGATTATGGATGAGGTTTTAGCGGTAGGTGATATGGCATTCCAAAAAAAATGTCTAGATAAAATGCGTGATGCCGCAAAAAAAGAAGGAAGAACAGTTCTCTATGTAAGCCATAATATGAATACTATTCGTCAGCTTTGTGATAGATGTGTTGTTCTTGATAAAGGCAAAGTTTTATTTGAAGGCGATGTTGAGGAAGCGATTGATCTATATCTTGGTAAGGATTCTAACTCAGTTTCAAAAATTGATCTTAACATATTAAAGCGTAATCAAGAATTAGTTGATGGCGTGAAGTTAACTAGTATTTCTATTGCAGATAAGAATGAATGGCGTATTAAAGTTGGCGAGAAGATTCGCTTTAATATTACAGTTAAGGCAAGTAAAGAAATTAAGAATG
>JAXJSN010000142.1:0-9487 GCA_036310085.1 Ruminococcus sp. | reverse complement strand
TTTGGCTGGCAACTGTTTAGTGTTTTTCCCCTTGCCGCCCTGAGTTTGCTATGCGAGCGGCTGGTATTGCGGACTGACCGCCCCCTGATTTTGCGAATGGAATAGCATTTTTTACCTTGCCCCTTGCTGAGTTTGCGGATGGATTGACCGCCGATTTAACGAATGATACCGCCGATTTTTGATTGATTTTTACGGAGATGCGGCTGAATTGATGCTGACTGATTTTTACTCGCTGAGGGTGCGAACCGCTTCTGCACATTATAATCAATTAATTTCTATTAGCAATAATTCTATTTTATCTTTCAACTGTCTATATGGTCTATTTCGTTCATTTTCTCTGTATTATCGTTCCAGCTTTTCTATAAAATAATTCCTTTTTCTTTCCTGGCAATTATTTGCTGAAAAAGCTGATAAATGCTCTATTTTTAGCCTATTTTGCTCGTTTTAAGGGGTGTTTTGTTCGTTTTTAAGCTATATTTGATATGCGTGTTCCGCGCTTCTTCCAGAAAAAATATTTTTAATCAAGATTTTTTCGCCGATTGCGTTTTGAAAATTAAAAAACGAAAACAAAAACTCTCGCTTTTTAAGCTTTTTCCGATTATATTTTATTTTTATTTTTTCCCGTAACGGCTTTCTGCCGTAACTTTTTTTATAATTTTTTATGCTTATAAAGTTTTATAATTTTTATTTTTTTATAAAAAAAAGCTTGTGTTTTGCGTTCTGCGGTATTATATTTTATATATGCGTTACGCATAAACTGAGTAAATGAGTAAGGAGTAAAAATCTATGACACATGTTGAAACAACACAAATCTTTGACGCAACAAAATATTTAAGTTGCGCCACTTGTCCGATGCATAATAACTGCACAAAATATTCGCTAATATGCGATTTAATCCACAACAAATTATTTTTAGGCGCTAACCTTTTATGTTGCCTGATGCGCGCGGAAAATACCGCAACGAATATGCTTAGGGAGTGCGTAAAAAATAAATTAATAAACCCTAGTGAATACGCAAAAACTTTGTATAAAGATTTTTTGCCAGCACTCAATAATCATTTGAATGCTTTTTATAAATACGAATGTGAACAGTCTGACGAATATGCAAAATGCGCTATAATTTTTGCCCTTGCAGAGAGTTTAGAGTATTGGGATTTGCTAGAATATTTTGATTTTATGTTTGCACAAGACATCGCGAACACCAGGAACGCTTTAGAAAAACAATATGAGCCTGAAATATTAAAAAGCGAAAAAGCAAAACTTGCCGCAAATAAAAAATGCTAAAAATGGAGTGAGATTTTATGAGAAGTTGCCTTTATTATTACCATAAACAAAACGAAATATGCTTAAAAATAGCTTTATGGCCTTTTACATTAATTATTTTTGTGATTAAAAAGCTGGTGCAGCTTGCTAAACGTTGGCACGCTAGCCAAAAACACTAACCTATAGAATTACTTTGCTGAGTGCGTTTTGCAAATAAAAAACTTGCGTATATTTTTACGCAAGTTTTTTTTGCTTTTACAAAACTTTCTTGAACTAAAAATGCTTTGCTCCGTTACGCTACGCTACACTCCGCAAGACTTGTTGCCTTTGCCTTAAAAAATGGCACTCGCAAAAAATGCCGACGCAAAACCCCTTGTGTAAGCTACGCGCGCCCCGCACGCGCGCTATCTTCCGTGGTGTAAACGTTGTAATGTAGGGGTTCTCTTTGGGTATTCGCCTCATTCCGCACCCACAAGGGGCGCTCCAATCGGCTCAACGGCTAGCGCCGTTTCAAAGCAAAACCACCCCACGCGCAAGGGTCAATCCCCCCACAAAAAACAATCTTTTTCTTCTCTATCTTGACCGCTCCGTTGGAGCGGTCTATAATAAAGAACATGGGAAAACTTAATTTATTAAAAGCAGGTTATCATGGAAAAGTCGGAGAAACATATGGTGTTGCTAAAAAAAATCTGTACGACATTAAAGCCGTTCCTTTTAGTCATGCTCCGCATAATAATAAGCAAATTACGGCAAAAAACGAATTCGTCGGACTCAACAGAATAGCAAGCCAGGTTGTAAAAAAAATGTGGCAATATCTCTCTTTAAGCGATAAAAACATGTATCGCAATAACGCATTGTGTAAAGAATGGAAAAACGCATTAAAGGGAGATAGATTTTCATTAGAAAACTTAAAAGAGGTTATTTCAGAAGAGGGAAAATTAAGGATAGATACTGTAAAATATGACCCAAATCTTTTTACCTTTATTTATTCAGCAAACGAGGTAAGTCCTAATGAACAATCAAGGAACCAGGTTATTTATTTGGCTATTGTCACGAATAACCAAATTACGAAAGCGCACATTAAAGGGAAGGGGGATAGTGTTTTATTGTCATCTGCCTTTGATTATATTGATTTTGCATACTTCCAAGTATGGGCATTTAAGGCAGTTCCTGGTATTAAAAAATGGCAGCTTAAAGGACTTTCTATTACAAATCCAGTATTTGTAGCTATCGTAAACGAAGTATTTTTCGTCAGTCGATGGCGATGGCAGAAAATACCTTTCATTATCGACGAAGTTTTATATCTTCCGCTAGAAAATGAAAAAATAGGAAATGAAATCTTAAAACTAAGATAATTTACATAAAAAGCAAGGGGAAAAATATTATGGCAGACGTAAAAAAAATTGACATTGACGGCGAGCAGTGGGATATTAAAGATGAGACTGCAAGAGATAGAATTACAGTTTTAGAAGATAGCCTTTCTACAAAAGATTTACCAGATGCACAAATTACTATGAAAAAAGGATATACTTGTAAATCAATAATAATAACTAACCGTTACAAAGCTGGTAAAATAAATTTTGCAACTATTCATATTGAAAACTTGTCAGGAAAAGGAATCGGGGGAATAGAAACTGCGCATATAGTATCTACAAATTTAATTCCTAAAAAAATTACAACCTTCATTGTAAGAGATTATAGAACACATGTGACAGCAAGATGTAATTTAGAACGAGACGGGGGTATAAGTATAAAAGCATCTAACGGAATAAAAGACGGTGATAACGAAATGTTTGGAGCAATAATTTTCGCAGAACCATAAATACATTTTTTTAATAAAAGCATAAAAATATAAAAGAAAAAGCAAAATAAAATTGATTTCGTACTTAAAAAACCCTTAAACTGTAGATTGCTACGCAAACAACAGTTTAAGGGTTTTTTAGTTATATGAAGAAAAACTTGACATATCAGCACTAATACCGTACATTGAAACTAACAATCGGTAGTCAATAAAGGTGTTACCTTTTTAATCGGTTGTAAAAACTAATAATAAGAGGTAAATACCTATGGGAAAAATGAACCTTTTGAAAGCCAATTGGGAAGGCAAGGTAGGCCAGACAGTTGGTGCAAAGTGGAAAAATAAATCCACTATCAGAACTTACACAAAGCCAGCAAATCCAGATACTGCTGCACAACAGTCAGTACGTGGTGTTTTTGGCGCTATGACATCTTTTGTTGCAATGTTTGCAGACCAGATTAAATATCTTTCTGCTTTGAACACTGCCGGTCAGTCAGTACGTAATGCAATCGTGCAGATTAACAAAGAAATGATTTCAGGCGGAGCTTTTGAAAAGTCTAGCCTTATTATTTCTAAGGGCGGACTTCAGAAAGTGGCTGGCGAAAGCGGTTCTGCATCATCTGGTAAAGTTACAATCACATGGAACAAACCTACTGCAACAAACTTTACAGCAGATGCAAAGCTTATTGCCGTAATGGTTCAGCCTGAAACTGGACTGGTAGAGGTAGCTGAGGCAGTTGCAACGGCAGAAACACTTACAGGTAGCATGACTTTTGGAGACGGTACAGTAGACGTTTACGTTTATTACCTTGATAAACGTGGCTCTAACAAAGTTGCATCTGTAAGCGATTATATCTCTGTAACTGTAGCCTAATTCATAAGGAAACAAACTATGAATGATACACGCAAAAAAGTGCAGAAGGAAGTCCTAACTGCCGTAGTGGGGTTCTTAGGTGCATTAATAGGTGCTATATTTGGAGCCTAATAGGTACAGTTATTAGCCTATTAATACAAGTTTACGCATAACACATTTAGAAATAGGTTATGCGTAAGTAAGAACGATTATCTTAGTAACATTTAATAGCCTTGTACAAAGAAAGCAACTCTGAACGAGTTGCTTTTTTTTATATCTAAATGTATTATTTTCCGCAGTGCGGATTGCACACAAATATATAACAAGGTGGTTTTATATGGCTATACAAAACTTTTTAAGTGGCGGCTACTATGGCAAGCTGGGCGCAACAGTAGGACAACGCTGGAAAAACAAACGAACAATTAGAACTTATGTAATTCCAAAGAACCCACGAACACCAACACAACAAGCAAACCGAGGAAAGTTCGCAAATGCAGTAGCATTTGCTCAAATGGGTTTACAAATGAATTACTATTGCACTTTATTTGAAGACCCAAACTTTACGAAATGGAATTACAGAATGAAAACCGCGAGGGAATTAAAAGATGCTGGGTTATTTGATTTGGATTTAATTCCTTTATATCCGAGTTCATTTACTCCGCCAACACTTTTAACAACATTTACGCTTTCTAAAATCGAGGGAGAAAAGCATATTTCTTTTTCAGCTCCAGACTTAAACTCAGAAACCGACCGAGTTTTGAGTATCATGTTTGCACTTTACAACGAAAAAGACGTATTTTTAGGTTATAAACTTTACCTGGGTTATTATTACGCAGCAAACCCTCAAACGGTTGAAGTAGATGTAGATGATATATCAGAAATTAATGAACATTGTTTCGTAAGAATTGTATCTAATGATGATGAAAACTCTGTAACAGATTTAATAGGAAGTCCTAAACTTCAAATAAGCAACGGACTAACTGATATTCATACATTCGATAAAAGCATCGTGGATATTGAAACTTCATCAGAAGACATCACGGTTATATTTAATGAACCATGGGTAGAGGGTGCGCTTTATAATCAAATATCATTTGATTTAGAATGTATTTCTAGCGGTAAGCGTATAACTATAAAAGCAGAAAATCTGAACTTAATTAAAAATGGTGGAAAATGTTCTGTTGTTGTTCCATTTGTTTCGAACGACAATAGCGAAATACCAGCATTTGCAAGCAATTGTGGTATTCGTAATTTGACAGTAAATTACATCGGTGATACATGGAATGTAACTATAAACAGAGCAAGTGAAAATTATGAAGAATATCAGCCAGAAAGAGATATAGAGTTTGCTCCAGTTTTCAACAGTTCAGATACGGGCGATATTAGATTTAGAATTAAGTTCAACGGCGCTATTACTTCAAGAACAGAGCAGTTCGTAATGAATTGTAGTGGTCGTTTAATGGAAGGCGGAGACGTAGTCCAGACATTTGACATAAAAACCGTTAACGGTTATCTTGTGTTCACATGTACTGGTAGCCTTAAACAGTATCCTATGATGGATGAGGGAGATTATATCAAGCTTACTGCATTAAGTGTAATTTGTGAGGGTGTAACTTATAATATATCTGCACAGAAAATTAATTTACGAAATGCAATCAGGACAAGTTATTATCTTGATAAATTACAATGGAGCTTTACACGCGACGGCGGCGGCGACGCTGGATATGGTCTTGAGTTCTTGTCTATAGGTGCATACGTAGAGGGCGGTAAACAACCAGATGTAGAAGAGCTGAATAAGCCAGCTTTTTCATATATTGAAAATGTTGTGGGTTCAAATAACTGTGTTCCTAGTGAGTCATACGCTGAATATATTCAGGATGTAGACTCAATGTATCTTTACTTTGAGGATAGTTACTCTGGGGTAGCGTATTGTGACCAGGTAAAGAAAACAGACACCGTTAAACTGGCGACAATTCCAACAATCACAATAAACGGTATAAAATACACGTTCAGTGATAGTTGGATAAAGCAACACTTTAAGAAAACATTGAGTGGCTGGGAAATGTAATATTTGCCTAGAAATAATAAAGGCAGGACAAAAACACAAGTGTTTTAGACCTGCCTTTTTTTTTGCAAATTAATATATTGTTTTTATTTTATGTGCAAAAGTGGAGTGGTAAAAGTTTTATTGTGCAAAAAAAAACCACTATAACACTTGCATTGCACAAGAAGGAATGTTATAGTGGTAAATATGACGAACAAGATAAATAATACTGTTAGCGGATTAAAAAGTCAAGCATATTCTACAATTCTCAATCTTTGCCATTTAATTTGTGGCGACAATCTTTATTGGAGATGGTCAGATAAAAACAATTGTTACATACCAAACTGTACCTCAAAAGAAGAACAAGAAAAAGAAAAACTCGTACCTTCCTTTTTGACACACACAGTTAATCGTCATGGACGTACAAAAAACACAGTAACTATTTATGAAAAACTTGCTTGGTTCCGTGAAATCTGCAAACGTCGAAATCCTACGCGGAAAGAGTGCGTAAAGGCGGTGCGGTTTATTTTAAATAGTCGTCAGTGGCTGAATATCCAGAAAGCAGATGGCACAAGTGTATCAATAGAAGCTTATGCAAAAGGTACAGAAAGATACTGCAAAAAACTTAATGGTCGTGTGTTAGACATCTGCAAAGAAATTGGTGCAAAAGACTTAGATTGTGCCTTTATAACTTTAACTTGTGACGAAACTAAATACAAAAATCTCGCAGACTGTTGGGAAAATTACAACGAAAAAGAAGTTAAGCCCGTAATGGAAAATTGGCGGAAAAACTACGGTGTAGAATATATTGCAGTTATGGAAAGTACACTTAAAAAGAGGCCTCACATTCATATTCTTGCATTTTTCCCAAAAGGTATGTACCCAGAGTTAGAAAAGTGTGAGAACGAAACAGAATTAACTTATGGCAAATTATTTAATGAAGTGCAGCGCAATAAATTTTCTCGACAAGTTAAAATCAAGGTCGTAAAAGGCGAGCATAAAATGCACTATCTCACAAAATACATTGGAAAAGGCTCTGTCAAATCTGTTTTTAAAATTTTGGAAAGTAAAGAAGAGATGTCAGACGAGGATTGGAAGTTGTTTTTCGAGTTTGTTTTCCTAACTGCTTTTAGACGCAGAAAACTTTTAGCGACCAGAAAAGGTTGTAAGAAGGATGTCGCTTTAGAAGCGACACAAGCAGAGGTTAGTGTTTCCGCTCCACAACAAGAGGAGTGGGAAAAATTGACCGCCTCGAAGAGGCGGTCTATCTTGAATAGTATATGTATTAATTCGCTATTAAATAATCCTAAAACTATTTATTCTATGTCCTATAATGAGTATAAGGACAATTTCGGTGTTTTTCCTACGCGAAATCAGCAGCTTAGTGACGAAGAAACAAGAATATTTGAGACTAAAGGTCATTTAGTTTATGAAGAACGCAATTTTTTCACGGATTTTGTAAAGTTTGTACAAGACCCACTTCACTCACCGCTTAATCGCAAGTTTTATTGGAATGCGGAAGAAGATATTTATGACCTTTTCACGGATGGTTACGACTTAAACGATGATAAAGATTTTTTGAAGTGTTGCGATGACTTAATCACTATGTATCTGGAGAAGTGTTGCAGACAAGGCTATAGCTATGCAGAGGTTTTATCTTGCCACGAGGGATTGAGTTTTACGAAGAAGCCTAGACATTACGCCTTTGGTGAGTGTGACTTTGTGATGAGTCCAGACCCAAAGGAAGTTTACTTTACCTGGGAAGAAGCTCTCGAATACAAGCGTCAAAAGGTTTTGGAAGCTAATCTTTTTTCAGCAATGGCTGAGTCTATGGACTCATAAAAAAAAATGCAGTCGAACGCATTTTTTAATTGACGTACTGCGTTATGCGGAGTATAATATAACAAGATTTAAGGGAGAAGTGAGGAAGTCATGAAGATTAAAGGTTATTTTGGAAAGAAGGGTCTGGATAAAATTATCCGGTATGTAAACGAATACAACGTAGAGAAGAAAATAGGCTTTTATGGAAATGCTGATTATGATGAGGTAGACGGTTTTACCACCTATCAATGTTTATATCCCAGCAGTCCTTGTGCAGAAGTAGAAGATTTTTCAAAAAGCGAAATGTTATATTTACAGAAACACGGTTTTATATTTGAGGATGAAAATAAGGAAATTGTAAACATAAAAACATTAAAGGAGTAAATTTCTACTTTGGTAGATGAATAAATACAGTTGCTTAAAAATCGCTCGTCGAGCGAAAAAATAAATAAATCTGCAAATGCAGAAATGAGTAAGGAGAAATACTTATGTTTGGAAAAGACTATCATTATGAAAAACAGCCTAAGGTTTTAGCTGATGGTGATTATGAAGTTATACTTGAGTCACCTTTTGAAACAAAAGTGGGAAATTATTCAGTCCTACGTTTTCCGTTCAAAGTAAAAGGAGAAAATGAACCCGTAGTACCTAATTACTTTGATTTATTTGATTGTGCAGACCCATACGACAATTTTAAGCTTTCACAGTTTAGAAAATCTGCATCAAAAATCAAAGCTTGTTTTAAATTGCCAGGAGATTTTTCATCAGAAAACTATGCTAAATGGGTAGGAAATGAAGGGAAAATCAGAATTGAAAAATCTGAAAATGGTTTCACGAATGTAACTCGTTTTTATAAAGCAGAAATGACAAAAGAGGAAGAAGCAACTCTGTAAAAACAAAAAACTCTATGACACGTTCGTGTTTTACACTCACAAGTCATAGAGTTTTTTTATTTGCATGTATACAAATAAATAAAGGAGATATAAAAATGAAAAAACAAAAAATCAGAAATAAGAGAACATGTATTACAGAACCTATTTATAATATTGCACTTTACTATTGCAATAGGAATTATGGTTCTCATAAAAGAAATTCAAAACGGGCATTATCATCAATAATAGTAATTACAGATTATTTGGATAATGTTTCTAAAAAACGAGCAAAAAAAGGTGTAAAATGAAGTTCAAGGGAGTTTATATCTTATTTGAACAATCAGGAATTTTCAAAAAAGTTTTTGAAAAGTGCGGAAAACTTTTATAATCAATTTGCTTTAGAATGAGGTGATTATGGATGTTGATAATTTTGTAAAAAGAGTTCTAATTATGAGGACTGCCCAGAAAGATTATTTTAAATACCGTTATCCAGACTTATTAAAAAAAGCTAAACTACTCGAAAACGAAATTGATAGAGAAATAAAAAAATATTATGAAGAAAAAGTAAATAAAGACCAAGGAACATTTTTTATATAATAAATTTCTATTCTGGTAGATAAACTATTTTACGTTGTTTGTTGTATCACGATAAACGGCGTCCACTCACACCCCCACAAGGGGGGTATTCGTGTCCCCCGGCGGGGGAAGGGGTTTTGCGTCGGCATTTTTTGCGAGAGCCATTTTTTAAGGCAAAGGCAACAAGTCTTGCGGAGTGTAGCGTAGCGTAACGGAGCAAAGCATTTTTAGTTCAAGAAAGTTTTGTAAAAGCAAAAAAAACT
>JAXJSN010000141.1:0-10321 GCA_036310085.1 Ruminococcus sp. | reverse complement strand
GAATATAGGCAACGCTGTCGCCAACAGCAGGAGTGGGAGCGAGAGAAAGGTCAACAATACCAAAAGGTACGCAAAGTCGTTTACTTGCTTCTTTAGCAACAAGCTGACCCATTCTGGTGATTTTGAATGCAGTTTTCTTTACCATATCAGCAATTTCGGTAATATCCTTACCTGCACCGCCGTTTGCAAGAGCAGCTCTTACAACACCCGGACCAGATACACCTACATTAATTACTGTATCAGCTTCGCCAACACCGTGGAAAGCACCGGCCATAAATGGGTTATCCTCAGGAGCATTACAAAATACAACAAGCTTTGCCGCACCAATGCAATTTCTGTCTGCTGTAATTTCAGCAGTTTGCTTTACTATTTTACCCATCATCTTAACAGCATCCATATTAATACCGGCTTTTGTTGAACCAATATTTACTGATGAACAAACAAAATCAGTAGATGAAAGAGCCTCAGGGATACTCTCAATAAGAGCGTAGTCACCGCTTGAAAAACCTTTTTGAACAAGGGCAGAGTAACCACCAACAAAGTTTACACCAAGCTCTTTTGCGGCTTTATCAAGAGCATAAGCAAATTTTACTACCTTTTTACTCTGACAGGGAGCAGCAACCATACCAATAGGTGTAACCGAGATTCTTTTGTGTATAATCGGAATACCATATTCTCTTTGAATATCTTCACCGGTTTTAACAAGGTCTTTTGCAGAACGACAGATTTTGTCATAAACCTTGGTGCATGCCTTGTCAATATCTTCATCAATACAATCAAGCAATGAAATACCCATAGTAATAGTTCTAACATCAAGATTTTCATTGTCAATCATATTTATGGTTTCAAGTATGTCTTTTGTTTCTAACATTTCAGATGTAATCCTTTCAATTTAAAATTATGCGGTTCCACCTTATATTTTATGCATACTATTAAAGATGTCCTCGTGCATAACATGGATTTTAGTACCTGTTTCTTCGCTTGCATTTTCAAGATTGCTTTTGAGATTTTCAAAACCATTGTTTTTGTTATCAATCTCAACAAGCATAATCATAGCAAACAAATCCTGAAGTACGCTTTGAGTTACTTCGACAATATTAGCACCGGATTCTGAGCAAGCCTTTGAAACGCTTGAAAGAATACCTACTGTGTCCTTGCCGATTACTGTGATAATAGCTTTCATAAAAGACCTCCGTTTGCAAGAAACAATCATAAAACTTGCAGTTTATGTTTCAGTATATTTTTATTTATTATATAATTTTTTTAAGTTAAAGTAAAGCCTAATCTTGCATAAAATTGCAGGTTATGGTATTATTTTTTTAGGAGGTATCATATTTATGAAGATATGTGACTTACATACACACTCAAATAATTCTTTTGATGCACAAAATTCAGTCGATGATATGTGTAAAACTGCGATAGATAATGGATTGTATGCGATTGCTATAACTGACCATTGCGAGGCTCCGGGAATAAAAATTGGCAGAGAATATAAGTATGGTTACTTTGACGAGTCTATTCCAAAATCTATAAAGGATGCAACCAATGCAAAAGCTATGTACGCTGATAAAATTAAAGTGTTGCGTGGATTAGAGCTTGGTGAGCCTATGCATGATATGGAGTGTACACAAAGGGCAATTTCTTATGGTGAGCTTGATTATATTATTGCCTCGGTTCATAATATCAGAGGATATGAGGATTTTTACTATGTTGATTTTAATGAAAATAATGTCAAGCAAATTTTGAAAGAGTATTTTTATGAACTTGCAGAAACTGCAGAATTTAAGCATTTTGATACACTTGCACACCTTTCATATCCTTTAAGATATATAAAAAATAAGCTTGGATATATTGTTGATTTAAGCGAATATCAAAATGAAATTGATGAGGTTTATAAAATTCTTATTAAGAATGAAAAAGCTCTTGAAATCAATACTTCCGGTTTGTACAAAGGACTTGGTATTACTTTGCCTGACCAAGCCCAGATTAAACGCTTTAAAGAGCTTGGCGGAAAGTATGTTACAATCGGTAGCGATTCGCATTGTAAAGAAGATGTAGGTAAGGGAATAGCAGAGGGTATTGCAATTGCAAAAAACTGCGGATTTGACAGCTATACTATTTTTGAAAATCATAAGCCTGTTTTAATTAGTATTGATAAATGAATGTATTATATTTGATTCTGCTCAACAATCTTTTAAATTGTCGATGAATATGTTTATTTGGAATGAATACTAAAATTTAAAATATGCATAATAAAATTTGGGCAACCGCTTTGTGCGATTGCCAATTAATTATTTATGTAATTATAAAGTTTTTGCAATTTCCTTTATATAGTCTTTAAGCTGAGCTGATGTTTCAGGATGCTTAAGACCAACTTCAATCTGAGCCTGAAGAATACCAAATTTGTTACCCATATCATAACGAGTACCCTCAAATTCAATAGCTGTCATACCTTTAGTAATTGCAATTTCACGCATTGCATCAGTAAGCTGAATCTCACCACCTGCACCAGGCTTAGTATTTTCAAGAATATCAAAAATACTTGCAGGAAGAACGCATCTGTCAAGTATAGAATAGAGAGATAAAACTTCTTCCTTAGTCTGTGGCTTCTCTTTCATATCAGTGCATTTAAATACATTGTCGTGTAAATTTTCAACTTTAAGTGAGCCATACTTGTGAATATCTTCTTCGGCTACCTTCTTAACACCTACAACACCTTCACCAAACTCGCCATAGCAGTCAATAAGCTGCTTTATTGCAGGAGTTTCGCTTACAATAACACCGTCACCGTACATAACAGCAAATGGGTCGTTACCTACAAATGACTTAGCTTTAAGAACAGCGTGACCAAGACCCTTCATCTCTTTTTGTCTGATAAAAGTAATGTTAGCAAGGCTTGAAATCTTTCTTACAGTTTCAAGGAATTCGAGCTTTCCGCCTTTTTCAAGCATACTTTCAAGCTCAGGAGAAGCATCAAAATGATCTTCAATAAGACCCTTACCTCTGTTTGTAATAATAAGAATATCTGTAATACCCGCTGCCACAGCTTCTTCAACGATATACTGAATTGTTGGCTTATCAACAATAGGAAACATTTCCTTAGGCATATTTTTTGTAGCAGGTAATACTCTTGTACCCAATCCCGCCGCAGGAATAACAGCTTTTGTGATTTTCATTTTTATCCTCCGTTAATGTTATTTAAATAATTTGTAAAATATTGCTCTGATATAGTGTGTATATAAAACTAATTATATAAGACCCTTAATTATAGCAACTCAAAAAATCTAAGTATATTTGGTAATTCGGTAATTATTAAAAAAGCAAGTTCTACGCAGATTGCTATAGCAATATTAACTCCGCCCTTACTTTCAAGTGCTTGGTTAAGGTCAGCTTTATCAGTATTATTTTTAATTTTATTAACCTTTTTTATGCAATGCTTGTAATATAATCTGTTTGCTGTAAAACCACAAGTAAACATAATTATATAATCAAGAAAAATAAGTGCACTCGGTGCAAAATACAGCAATTTATCAGCCTGTGACAGTCCATCAAAGAGATGAGAATTCATATCAAAGGTATATAACGACATCGTGGAGTAATTAACAGCGTTTTCTTCTACTACTGCTGTAATCTCTGCAAATGCAGGAGTCAACATAATAAATGTACTAAAGACATTAAGAGCAAGAACAATAGCTGTAATAATACAACCTATTAAATACATTTTTCTGTAAAGGAAATAAGTTCCGGAGAAAATAGCAGCAGAAAAATTAAAGCGAGAATTTGAGAATTTTTTAATGTTGTTAAAAACCCTTAGAAAATAAGGTGTATTTTTGCCTACAAATTTTGCACATTCGCCGGCGGTTACATTTTCACCGATACTATCCTCGTTTTTGAGTCCTGCCATTGGGTCAAAGACCATATTAATTTGCTGAACATTACCATCAAACGGCATACCAAATGGCGGAAAGTTCTGATCTGCATTTTTGTCGGCATTTTCAGAATTATTATTATCCTGTTTGTTTTTATCTTGCGTATTAAGCGGATAACCGCATTTAGTACAAAAAAACATAGTTTTATGATTTTCTGAACCGCAAGCAGGGCAAATTACATTTTCGTTGTTTTGATTTTCGTCGTTTTCAACACTTTCATTCTCGTTGTTTTCATTTAAAACTTCATCAAAAGAAAAGTCCTCAGAATGTTTGTCGTCATAAAAACATTTACCTTTTTCGTCATAACATTCTCTGTGATGCGGAGTTCCACATTCAGGACAAACTACAATATCGTCGCCTTTTTTGAATTGTTCGTCACAAACGGGACATTTATATTTAAAAAAATCCATTTTTGCCTCCATATATTCTTATACATCTTGAATTATAACAAATTAATCAGATAATTGCAATATAAAATAACTTATATTTTAAAATACTTATAAAATGTATGTTGTAGATGTATAATTATTTATTTTAACAGCAATTTTTTATTGCATTTTTTTGTTGAAATGAGTATAATAAAAAATAAATAATTCATTTTGTTTTTGTATCAAAGTGAATACGAAAGGAATGTATAGTATGAAGATTGGAATTTATGGCTACGGTAATCTTGGCAGAGGTGTTGAGCTTGCAGTAAGACAGAATAAGGATATGGAGCTTTTTGGTGTTTTTACAAGAAGAAATCCCGAAAGCCTTACTTTAATGACTGAGGGTGCAAAAGCATATTCAGCAAATGATATCGAAAAGTATAAAGATGATATTGATGTTCTTGTTATTTGTGGCGGCAGTGCTACTGACCTTCCGGAAATGACACCTGCCCTTGCAAAAAATTTCAATGTTGTTGATAGCTTTGATACCCACGCAGATATTCCTGCACATTTTGCAAGAGTTGATGAGGTTGCTAAACAAAACGGCAAAACAGCTATAATTTCAGTTGGCTGGGATCCGGGTATGTTTTCACTTAATCGCCTTTATGCTAACTGCATACTTCCTGATGGTAAGGACTATACATTTTGGGGTAAGGGTGTAAGTCAGGGTCATTCTGACGCTATCCGCAGAATTGAAGGCGTTCTTGACGCAAGACAGTATACTTGTCCTGTAGAAGCGGCTCTTGATTCAGTAAGAAGCGGAAGCAATCCTGAGCTTACAACAAGAGAAAAGCATACTCGTCTTTGTTATGTAGTTGCTAAAGAGGATGCTGACCTTGCAAGAATTGAAAACGAAATAAAAACAATGCCAAAGTATTTTGCTGATTACGATACTACCGTAAACTTTATCTCTCAGGAAGAGCTTGATAAAAATCATAAGGGTATCCCTCACGGTGGTTTTGTTATCAGAACAGGTCAGACAGGACTTAATAATGAAAATAAGCATATTATTGAATATAGTCTTAAGCTTGATTCTAACCCTGAGTTTACTGCAAGTGTGCTTGTAGCGTATGCAAGAGCAATTTACAGACTCAATAGCAAGGGTGATACAGGCTGTAAAACTGTTTTTGATATTCCGCCTGCTGAGCTTTCAATGCTTACAAAGGAAGAAATGCTTGCACATCTTCTGTAATTTTTTAGATTATATTATTTGCCACGATTGGATTTTCCTCTCGTGGCATTTTTTTGATATGTACAGATTACTTGCAAAATAAAAGTTTACAATTGATACAAAATTTGTTATAATAATATTGTATGTAAAGATTTATCAATAAGAAAGGTATGTGCTTATGGTACAGTTTGAAGAATTATTGCTTAAACTTCAGGGTTTAAAGCCTGAAATAGATGATTTAGCAGATGCACTCGGTATGAATGCTATGCTCTCAGAAATTCAACAGCTTGAGCTTAAGGCATCTGAACCGGGATTTTGGGATGATGTAGAAAAATCACAAAAGGTTTTACAGCGTACAGGTTCTCTTAAAGGTAAGGTAGAGGCTTACGAGAGTCTTGTTGCAAAATATGAAGATGCCCACGCTTTAATCGAACTTGCAAATGAGGAAGAGGATATGTCGCTTTACGAGGAAGCCGAAACTGAGGTTAACGGTGTTCAGGCAGGTCTTGAAAAACAGCGTCTTGAAACTCTCCTTACAGGTGAATATGATAAAAATAACGCAATTCTTACATTCCACGCAGGCTCAGGCGGTACTGAGGCTCAGGATTGGGCAGAAATGCTTTATAGAATGTACAGCCGTTGGGGTGAGGCACACGGCTTTAAGGTTAAGGCTGTAGACTACCTTGACGGTGACGAAGCAGGTCTTAAAAGTGCCGTGCTTTTGTTTGAGGGCGAAAATGCTTATGGTTATTTAAAGAGTGAAGCCGGCGTTCACCGTCTTGTGCGTGTATCTCCGTTTGACTCAGCCGGCAGAAGACACACAAGCTTTGCTTCTCTTGAAGTTATGCCCGAAATGGATGATAATATTCAGGTTAATATTGCACCTGAGGATATTAAAATGGATGTATATCGTGCAAGTGGTGCAGGTGGTCAGAAGGTAAATAAAACCTCCTCAGCTGTTCGTCTTACACATATTCCTACCGGTATAGTAGTTGCCAGTCAGGTTGAGCGAAGCCAATATCAGAACCGTGATGTAGCTATGAAAATGCTTATCTCAAAGCTTATCGAAATCAAGGAGAGAGAGCATCTTGAAAAAATTGAGGATATCAAGGGTGTTCAAAAAGAAATTACTTGGGGTTCTCAGATTCGTAGCTATGTATTTATGCCATATACAATGGTAAAGGATCACCGTACAAGCTTTGAAACAGGTAATATCAATGCTGTTATGGATGGTGAAATCGACGGCTTTATTAATGCATATTTAAAGTGTGCAAGCAATGGTACACTTCAAAAGTAATTTTGTAAATTTGCCAAAGGCACATAAAGGAATGATTTAAGTGAAATATTTTGTTATGCTTTGTGATGGTATGGCTGACGAGCCTGTAGAGCAGCTTGGAAATGCTACACCTATGGAAAAAGCAGTAAAGCCCTGTATGGATTATCTTGCGTCTAAGGGCGAAGTTGGTATGGTAAAAACTGTTGCCGAGGGTTTAAAGCCCGGTAGCGATGTTGCAAATCTATCAGTTCTCGGTTACGAGCCTGCTATTTATTATAGCGGCCGTTCTCCTCTTGAGGCTGCAAGTATTGGTATTGATTTAAAAAATACAGATGTAACATTAAGATGTAATCTTGTTACACTTTCAGATGAGCCTGCATATGAGGATAAAACTATGGTTGATTACTGTGCAGGTGATATTTCAACTGCTGAGGCTCAGGTGCTTATAAGTTATATTCAGGAAAAGCTTGGCGATGATACTTTTAAGTTTTATTCAGGTGTATCATATCGTCATTGTCTTGTATGGGATAACGGCAATCCTAAGCCGGGTGAGCTTACACCTCCTCACGATATTTCAAATCGTGTAATTACTGAGTATATTCCAAAGGGCGAGGATACTCAAAAGCTTTATGAGCTTATGAAAAAAAGCTATGATTTGTTAAAAGAGCATCCTTTAAATAAAGAAAGAGTTGCAAACGGCAAGCGTCCTGCAAATTCAATTTGGCTGTGGGGTGAGGGTACAAAGCCTCAGCTTGACAGCTTTTACAGCAAATTCGGCAAAAAAGGCAGTATGATTTCTGCTGTTGACTTACTTAAGGGTATAGCTATCTGTGCCGATATGAAAAGTGTAGATGTAGAGGGTGCAACAGGTTATATTGATACTGACTTTGACGGTAAGTGCAAGGCGGCTATTGATGAATTTAAAAATGGTGCTGATTTTGTTTATGTTCATGTTGAAGCTCCTGATGAGTGCGGTCATCGTGGTGAAACAGAAAACAAGGTAAAGGCAATTGAGCTTATTGATAAGCACATTCTTGGACCGGTCGTTGAGTTTTTAAAGAGTTATGATGATTTTGCAGTTCTTGTATGTCCTGACCATCCTACACCTCTTTCAATTTGTACACATAGTTCAAACCCTGTCCCTTATATTATCTATGACAGTAAAAATGAGCTTGACAGCGGTGTAAATTGCCATTGCGAAAGAGAAGCAGAGGCTACCGGTAACTACATAGAAAAAGGCTTTACAATGATGAATTATTTTCTTTCAAAATAATTTATAAATTAGATTATTTAATCCCTGAGTGTTTTGTTACACTCAGGGATGTTTTTTATGTTAAGTTAATATTTGAATTTTACGAGTTTAAATGTCTGATTATTCTAATAATTTGCATTTATAAAGTTTTACCTAGGATTATTTATTTGTTTATAATATTTATAAGTAGTATTTGTATTGTAATATATATCTAAAATAAATAATAAAAAATAAAAATATCAATAAAAAGTATTGACAAAATAAAATAATGTGATATTATATAATTGTAAGTGAGGACGGCTCACTGTGAAAATAAAGATGAGAGGTGTCGCTAAATGAAAAAATTGTTAAGTTGTGGAATTTTAAAAAAATCTTTTGCGGTATTTACTGCTTGTGTTTTGACTGTGTCAGGCATATGCTCGGTAGCGGCATATTCACCATTGCCACCTGATAGCTTTGATAATGCCAAAGCTTTTATCACACCGTTATTTAAACAGCAATATCCCGATATCGCTGTAAAAGAGCTTGATGTATTATCTGAAAATGATACTTATATTGCGTTTAGATTCACATCTGAAAATGCTGTAGAGCAAGAATATTTTAGCAGATTTGATGTTTATTATGAAAAAACCTCTTATACAATGCCTGTTTTTTCATCAGGACTTGTAATTGCGTCTGCTGATGGTGGTAGTTTTTATTCTTTAGAAGAAGCATATGATAACGATATTTGTTCTCCTGAGGATATTATTCTTGCATCAATGTATGATACAAGAGTGGGAATTGTAGGTGCAAACAAGCTTTCTGAAAGATTTGCTCTATCAGTACATAGTGTAACCGATATGCAGAGAACTATCAGCGAAAACGAAGAAGAAATCGACATTCGTTTGTATGATTTTAACGCTGACGGTGCATTTAATGTTAATGATGTAAGTGCAGTTCAAAGGTATATTTGCGATTAAGTGTAATTAATGCTATATATGTTTTAAATCATAAAAAGTCCCATAAAAACAAAAAGTGGATTGCATTTTGCAGTCCACTTTTTGTCTTTTAAAAAATTTAAACCATTTCGAGAGCTTCTTCAAGTGCAATAGAAAGCTGGTCAGGGCAAGATGTACCCCTGCCACGGCAATCAATGCCTTTAAGTCTTTTTATAGCTTCTTCTGCGTCCATTCCTTTTACAAGCATACAAATACCGCTTGTATTTCCTGCACAGCCTCCAACAAATTCACAGCTTTCAATTATGCCGTTTTCGTCAAGCTCAATATTAATCTGTCTGGTGCAAACTCCGTGTGGTATATATGTGTGTTTCATTAAAATTCCTCCAATTTTATTTATATTTAGTTTGTCTTTCCTCTAAAAAATAATGCTATCATAAAATGAGAAAAAAATCTATATTTTTCTTTAATTTTATTTCGTAAAAGAGATTTATGTGTTATAATGATATTGAATATAATTAATAGGAAGTAGATTTATATGTCAATAAAAATAAATCTTGGTGGCTGGAATAGTGTTTTTGCTGTTCCGTCCAAGGTAGTTGATGAGGGACTAAAATTTGCAGATGGTGTAAAGCTTAAGGTCCTTCTTTTTGTTCTTAGAAACAGCGGTAATGATATTACCGAACAGGATATTTCATTAGCAACAGGTGTCAGCGTTACCGATATTCCCGAAGTGCTTGATTATTGGGTGAGTCTTGGCATATTTGCAAGGAATAATGATGTTTATACTCCAAGTGCAAGATCTGATGATAATTATTTTATAAAAGATAGCAGAGCCGAGCAGGTTAAGTCTACACCAATTCCAAGTGCTGTACCTGTACCTGCACAGCCTGATTTTATTATACAGCCAACAGCTCAGCCTGCACAGCCTGATTTTATTATTCAACCTACTGTTAAGCAGGCACAACCTGATTTTATTGTACAGCCAACTGTTCAAGCTGTACAGCCTGAAACTTCGGTACAATCTGCTGTTCAGACAGAAATGCCAATCGCAGAGCCTATAAAAGAAACAACTGATGAACCGAAAACTGTCGCACCGGTATTTTCTCGCCCTGCAAAGCCTGATTATGTGTATACAGCTCAAAGGCTTGCTATTGACGAAGAACTTAAAATACTTGTAGAAGAAGTTCAGATTGCACTTGGTAAAACTTTGTCTAATTCCGATATTTCGTCTTTGCTTATGTTAAAGGATACTTGCGGTTTGCCGCTTGATGTTATCTTAATGCTTGTGCAGTATTGTGTAAGTATTGAGAAGGGAAATATCCGTAGT
>JAXJSN010000140.1:0-3523 GCA_036310085.1 Ruminococcus sp. | reverse complement strand
TCACCATAGTTGTAAAGACCCTCAGTTGTTACTGCTTTCCAGAAGTTATCGCCTTCACTTGGAAGACCAATGTGCTTAGCAGCATCCCATCTGATACCATCAACACCGATGCTCTTAAGCTCTTTTACATAGTTAGCAACCTTTGTCTGAACAAAGCTATGACCTGTGTTAAGGTCAGCCATACCGATTTCGCCATTAATTACCTGATAACGATCGCCCCAGTTAGATACTGTACCATATGTATGCCAGTACTGACCTGGTTTAAGGTCATTGTCAATTTTTGAGTGGTCACCTGAAAGGTGGTTAGCTACTACATCAACTACTACCTTAACACCGTACTTGTCAGCTTCTTCACAAAGTGACTGTAACTCAGCCTTTGTACCGAACTCGTTTGAGCCTACATAGAAACCAAGTGGAAGATATGCCCAGTACCATGTACCTGTAGTATCATGTGGCTGTACTGGTGAAGTCTGAACAGCTGTAAAACCAGCTTTAGCAATGTTTGGAAGTTCTGCCTTAATGTCATTGTACTTCCAGTCAAAGCAGTGAAGGATTGTACCGTCCTGAATTTCGTCTGCAAGACCATAGTCAGCTGAAACTGACTCTGAGCTAACTGATGCAGAAACTTTTTCTGACTCAATTGTGCTTGCGCTTGTAGTAACAGTACCTACTGCACCGCAAGAGAGCATCATACACATTGCAAGTACGATGCTTGTGATTTTTTTGCTCATTTTCTCACTCCTAAATAAAATTACATTTTGCAGATTAAATCTGCTATTCAGCAAAAGGCAAAATGGGCATTTCACCCAATCCACCATATTACATTTATATCATATCAAAATAATTACATTTATTCAATTTGCTAACTGCACAATAAAGTAATATTGTTTTTAGTGATATTGACAATTGAGGAATTTTCTCCCTAAATGCTCACTTATAATAGTTTACCTCTTATATTTTTATGTTATTATAATGTAGCATTTTTCATAAATTTCAAGGCAGTCTTTGTCAAATATTCAGCAGTAAACTTATTGTTTTTTCAAGCTTTTAAGCAATTCAATTTCTTGCTTATATCCTGCAATTTCATTAGGTGTTTCAAGGAACATCGGTAACTTTTCAAGCTCCCTATGGTTTATTATTTTTTCAAAAGCTTTTAAACCAATCGCACCCAGACCTATTTTTTGGTGCCTGTCTTTATGACAACCGAGATAATTCATACTATCATTTAAATGCAACGCTTTAAGCTTATCAAATCCGATTATTCTATCAAACTCCTCAAGAACAAAATCAAGATTATCAACTATATCATAGCCTGCATCAAACACATGACAAGTATCTAAGCAAACTCCGATTTTGCTATTTAAACTTACGCCGTCAATAATTTGTTTAAGCTCTTCAAAACGACTTCCGACCTCTGTACCCTTACCTGCCATTGTTTCAAGCAAAACAGTTGTAGTCATATCCTCAAACATAGCTCTGTTTAAAGCATCTGTAATCTGCTCAATTGCAACCTCTACCCCCTGCCCTGTATGACTGCCGGGATGAAAATTATATAAATTACCGGGCAAGTTTTCCATTCTATTTAAATCGTCGCACAATGTATTAAACGCAAACTCTCTAGTTTCCGCTTTAGCCGAACATAAATTCATAGTATAAGGTGCGTGAGCAAGTATCTGAGCAAAATCGTTTTCAAGCATCAGGCAACGCAAAGCGTCAATGTCTGATTTATCAATTTTCTTTGCGGCTCCTCCCCTTGGATTTCGTGTAAAAAATTGAAATGTGTTTGCACCTATTTCAAGAGCCTGCTTACCGACAGCCTCAAATCCATTTGATATTGATAAATGTGAACCAATATTTAGCATAAGTTCCTCCAAAATCTAAAATATATACATTTATTATTAACATTATATTTGTATAACAATTATTTTTCAATACATACAACTAACATTTCGGCTTTTATATTTTTTTAAGCTATGATTTAAACTAAAAATCGCTATTGACAACTAAATACAAATTTGATAGAATGATAATATTGTTTCGGGATGTAGCGCAGTTTGGTAGCGCACACGTCTGGGGGGCGTGGAGTCGCAAGTTCAAGTCTTGTCATCCCGACCAAAAAGGACACTAATCGTGATGTGATTAGTGTCCTTTTCTATTTGATAAATTCATTAGTATTTTGTATTTTTATCATCTATCCTCGTCCATACAAAAAGCAATATCATAGCTATTGTTCAATTCACCACATAGTTTTTGATAAGCTACTTTCAATCTGGTATAAAAATCTTTAAATTGGTCTTCGCTCCAAGGTGATGGGTCGAGAGGAGACTCCCAATTCATTGAAGTCTGGTATTCTTTTTCTAAACCATTTAACTCATCACATAATTCTTTAGATATATTTAAATTTTCAGGTTTCAAAGGACCTACACCAAATCGGTCAACCGTAACGGCATCGGAAGAATCCGACCAGAGGAAACCACCGCCCCACTCTATAAAAAAGCGAAGTTTGTATTTTTGTTTATTCATTTGTACCACTCCCATAGTAATTATTTTTTGCAGATTATATCACAAACCACCTAACTAATCAAGTTTGGTTGATATTGCTTTTCCGGTACATAAACACAATACAATAAAACAATTGTATTTTTATATTACCTGTGATACAATAATTATAATGGAGGTGTTGTATATGATGTATCCTTATCTTACTCTTGATGATGAAACAGAGATTGTTCACTCTGAAATGCTGAGTGACAATACGGTTAAGATATATATAGAAAAGCCTGATAAAAATGATGGCTTTCATTACGCAAGCTGTTATCTCCCTAAATATGAATGGAAAGATATTTTTGGTTTTTCCGAAGATGAAATCACATATTTCCAATCTATTATCGAAAATAACGCACACTTGATTATTGAACTATCACAAAACGGAGGATTTGACAATGCCTCAAGTTTTTAAAATCGGCTCATATTGGGTTTATTTTTGGGCAAACGAAAACAAACCTCTTGAGCCTGTTCATGTTCATATTTCAAAAGGAAAACCCACACCAAACGCAACAAAGTTTTGGATTACAAAATCCGGAAAATGTCTGTTAGCAAATAACAATTCTGATTACAATATAAAAACTCTTAATTATTTATGTAAAGCTATTGAAGCTAATAATACTATTGTTATTGAAAAATGGCTGTCTTTTTTTGGAGAGATAAGCTACTTCTGTTAATCTCTAAATTTGCACTAAATAAGCACTGTAAAATAGTAATTATTTTTTGTAGATTATATCACAAACCACCTAACTAATCAAGTTTGGTTGATATTACTTTATTCGGTGCACGCACATTTACCTAGCAAACTAAATCCATAATGAATTTTATTATTAGATTTAAGTTATGGAAACTCTTTTTTCTTTACTGATATTTACTTATTGACACACCCTCCATCAGCAAAATATTTTTATACAACAGAATAAAACAAATTTTTCACTCCATACTATATATTATAGTATGGAGTTATTTTTTTGCAAAG
>JAXJSN010000139.1:0-28458 GCA_036310085.1 Ruminococcus sp. | reverse complement strand
CTGTCTCACTTTGATTAATGAGACAGCCCCGCCTGTTTTAGTTATCTGTGTTTTTAATAGTTACCCACAAATAATCTTTAATGAATTATTAGTCGGATTATAAACAAAGCTAAGCTTTGCTCCGGCTGTTAATCCATTTATTGTAATACTTTTGCCTCTTGAAGATGAAGGGGTAAGAGTATAATTACTTGTGTTTCCTGATAAATATGTAAGGCTTGTGCTTGCACTGACGCAATTATATTGTGAAGTAGCCATATTATATATATTCAGGCTGATGTCCTCAGAATTTGTTGCTGTAAAGCTTATTGAGTGAGTGCCATCAGCATTTGCAGTAAAGTAAGTGTCAATATCTGACCAAGTATGTGTGCCGGTATTGTAGTAGCAAAGAGCATAATTACTGCTATTATTTGGTGAGTAGGCTAAATTTTGAACCTTATATTTGCCGTCGGTCATATCGTTGCCATTTAAAGTAAAGCAATTATTACTATATTCGCTTAAATCAATATCTACGGTTTTTGCATTTGAACCATCGGAAAATATTAAATTACCATAAATTCTATTGGAATCAAAGTTTATCGCATATAAATCATAGCCTTGATATTTACCAATCTTTTCAAGTTTTTTACCCGGCCAGCTTCCGTTATTATTTGAGCCTGACCAAGCGTAGCCGTATACATTACTCCAACCTAATTTATTTATAAAATAATAGGTTGAGTGGATTTTTGGATATCCTATATGCTCCGCTATGGTATTAAGATTAGCAAGCTTTTCTTCAAGCTCACCAACAGCCGCACTTGGATTAGTAACGCTTGCGGTGTTTTTGTACTTATAATAAGACTTTTTTAGCTCTTGATACTGATTGTATGAGGAAAGCTTATATTTTTGTTCAAGCTCAGATTTAACAGTAGAAATAACTGCTGATAGATTTGAGGCTGATGTTTTATTCTCTGCAATTTCGGTGTGGTTTTGTGCGTTGCCTAAATTTCTTGAACCGTCCATTATATAGCAGTATGCAGGGTAAATTTTTTCATCGGTTAGATTTGCACCATAGTAAATTACTTGATTTTCATATACTTCTACATAATAACCCTGTGAATTAAATCCATAACCACTATTATATTCAAGTCCTGTTCCTGCGGAGTTACTCATTGTTGAGCCAACAACGGCAGGGTTATGTATCATATGGCAGGCTGTGCCGTTTTCGTTAGAATAGTTATAGCCTAAAGAATAGTCGATATGTGTGTGACCGGACATCCAGATAAGCTTTGGATATTTTTGTAAAAGTGATTTGAATTTAAGTGTTGCCTGATGACTTTGATTTAAGTGTGATTTATAGAAAGGGTCTTCCATTCTATCGCCTGCACCAAATCCGTCGATTGGTGCGTGTTCAACTATATAAATATTAATACCGGTATTATAGTATGTTTCAAGCAGATTAGTTACCCAGTCAAGCTGTTTGTTAGAAAATGCATCGGAAGACTTAGTGCTGTATTCGTTTTCTAAAGCCATAAATATGAATAAATCGCCAGTTGTTTTTTCTTTTACAAAGTAATATGGCTTATTTGCATCATAATTTGCAATAGTATTGTCAGTTCCTGTTGCACGGACAAATGTTTTAATGCCGTTTGCAACATCGGTTCTTAAATCATGATTTCCGTTTGATTCATAAACAGGGTTTACATAATTTGAATCGGCAAGAATTTGCTGATAGATTTCCCATTCATCATTAAGTCCGAAGTTTACCATATCGCCTGACGATACAATAAAATCTGTGTTTTTATGTGTTGCAAAATTAAGTGCCTGTGCCCATTTTTCAGCATAATTTTTATAAAATTCTTCAGGGTCAATATGTACATCTGAGTATGAGTTAAAGGTGTATTTTAATTCGCCCGAACCTGTGTTGAGAAGCTTATTAGCAGGTAGCTTGTACTGTGCAAAAGCATCTGCAACATTAAGCTTGTTTTTACTTGTTGTTGCAATAATTCTTGTTGCACCGGCAGGAATTGCGGTGTGATAGTCAAATGTAAATTTGCCTGTGCTGTTTGCGTTAAGGGTAAGTGTTGCAATTTCATAGTAACCGTCAAGCGCTTTTTTATCATCTGCCCAATAAAGGTAGTAAGTGGCTGATTTATCGGCAGTTAGCGAAACTGTACCCTCAGCATAACCTGCACTTGCAGAATTTTTGCCGCTAAATACATAATTAAGCTTGCCGTCTGTAGGTATAGAAGGATTTGTAATGTCGGTTGGGGTTGTGCTTGGGTCAGTTGGAGTTGTTGGCTTAGTTGGAGTTGTGCTTGGGTCGATTGGTGAGGTAGGGATAATTGTACTGCTGGTTGTATAAAGAGCCTTATCATCATCATATTTAAATGCATAAACTGTGTTGTGATTGGCGGTGTTTCCGTCATTACCAAACCATCTGTCATTAATATGGAATTTAAATCCTGTTGCATCGTTAGGAATTTTAGCTGTATACATATAAAATACCTGCTCCTCGTTGTTCCAATAATCAGAACCTACGCTTTTTTTCTCTGTAGTATTAAGTGGCGTACATAATGCATCGCCTGAGCTTGTGCTATTCCAGTAATGAATCTGATACGAGTTTGCATCGCTGCTTGTTTTGTCATATACATAGCTTATAACACCAACGGTTATTGTTATTGTGTCAGTCGGTGGGGTAGAAGGCTCGGTAGTGGGGGTAGTTGGATTAACTTTTGATGTGTACAGAGCCTTATCCCCACTATAATTAAATATGTAAACTGCGTTGCTGTTTGCGGTGCTTCCGTCATCACCAAACCATCTGTCGCCAATATGGAATTTAAATCCTGTTGCATCGTTAGGGATTTGAGCGGTATACATATAAAATGTCTGAGTGTTATTGCTCCAATAATCAGAGCCTACGCTCTTTGATTCGGTAGAATTAAGAGCAGTGCAGGTAACATCACCACTTTCAGTATCGTTCCAATAATGAAGCTGATAATTAGCTGTTTCGCTACTTGTTTTGTCATAAATATAGTTGATTACACCGACAGTAATTGTTGTTGTACTGCTTTGTGTCGGTTCAGTTGTCGGCACGGTAGGAATATCATTTATATTGATGTAATCGCCTAATGAATAACCGTTTGAGTTGGTTGGATAATCCGTTGTGATGTTAGCCAGATACATTTGGATTAAGGTAACATCGGTAATTTGAAGCCCCTCAATTTCATTGCAATCAGCATAATAAATTTGTTCATCATCTAGAGTGCAAAGCTCAGCAATTGCTTTTTGAATTAGCGAGGCATCCTTAATGGTTAGCTCACCATCCATATCGGCATCACCAACAGGAAATGCTTTGATTTCGTTATCAGCGGTAGTTGCTGTTGCAGATGCTGATATTGAAAATACAGATGTCAGTATCGTAATGGCAAGAATAATGCTTATGAGTTTGTGTGTTTTAGGTTTCATAAATTCCTCCTGTTTAAAATTTTTATGTTGTATTTATCTTTATTATTGGTGTGGTAAAATCAGCATTACATTTTTGAGTTGACTCATAGGCAAGTGCGGCAATATCTGTTGCCAAAATATCATTTGAAAGTAGCTTTTTTATATTTTCAGAAAGCTTTAAGCCGTTTGAAACAGAGGTTACAACGCTTAATTTGCAATCTTTAAGTAAACTTGCACCAATGGATGAAAAACCAAGCACCCTAACATATTCAATAGGAGTGTTTTGTAATTCTTCGGTTATGCTAAGTAAAGCAGAGCAAAGGATTCTTCTTATTCGTGCGTGTGTGTAGCGTTTTGTTTTTACGCTTTCAATTATTTCGCTTACTGAGTTACAGCTTTTTACTGCTGAATAAATGCGATTTTCAAGCCCTTCAGAAATATCAGGCAGTTTTGCAATATCTTCACAGCTCATACTCCTAAGCTTATAAAGTAAAGCTATGTCAAGCTTTTCAGGATAGGTAATATTATTCGGAATATATGGAGCAAAAGACTCTGCTGTTTGATTATTGCGTACTAACTCTCTTATATGCGAAGCAGAAGCAATTGTATCGGTAGAAATTTTGCTGTCATGCTCAACACCAATGCGTTTTATTGGTAAAGGGTTGATATTTGTGCCTTTAAGCCCTCTTAAATATTCCACCGCAAGAATATTGTTAGGCGTAGCTAAAATATCGGCAATAGTATCGCCCTTGATTTTTCGCACGGCATTTTCCAGTGCTTTAGGGTAATATTCACCGCTTTTCATATTTTGCTTTAGTGTAGCTTTAACATCATTATCGTTAATAGCATTAGCCGCTATTAACAGATTTTCGGTGTTGTCACTTTCGCAACCAAAAGCAAGTGTATTAACCACAGGAAAGGCGGCGGCAAGCTGAGTACCTGCCGTTGCAAATCTTTGAGCATTTGAAATTGCATAAGCAGTTGGAAGTTCAATAACAAGGTCAGCACCGTTTTGAAGTGCTGTTTTTGTTCGTGTAAATTTATCAGTAATTGCAACCTCTCCTCGTTGAGTAAAGCTTCCACTCATTATTGCAACGATAGGTTGGTTAGTAATCATTTTAGCTGTTTGCAAGAGATATTTATGACCATTATGAAAGGGATTGAACTCACATATTATAGCTGTAGCCATATATTTGCCTCCTTTTAACCAAAATCGGATAAGTTTTGTAAAAAAATACTTGAAAATATAATGAAATAGGAGTATCATATAAACATATTATATAATATCTGCTGAACAATTTAAAAACATAGAAATAATCAAGCTTTATTGCAGTTTTTAAATTGTTCAAGTGCAAGGTTTTTGAACATTTATGGACAATATCCTTGCACAAAGCAAAGAAACGCTTTCTTTGCTTTGCAGATTTTTAAATGTTTACTGAATCAAAATCGCAGATTTTGAGCCAAAACACAATTATTATTGCATTTTGGTAAAACGCCGATAGCGTGTCGGCATTTGTTCAGTACACATTATATAACATAATAGATTATTTATCAATAAATGAAGGGATGATTAAAATTGAAGATACTTGTTATCAATGCCGGTAGTTCTACATTAAAATATCAATTTATTGATGCGGCGAATGAAAAGGTTCTTGCAAAAGGAAACTGCGAAAGAATTGGTCAGGAGGGAGCTTTTATCGGCTTTAAGACTAATTCAGGTGAAAAAGTAAAGATTAATAAAGAAATGCTTAACCATACTCAGGCTTTTGAGGCTGTTAAGGAAGTTCTTCTCAGCGATGAGTACGGTGCAGTTAAGGAGCTTTCAGAGGTTTCTGCAATTGGTCACAGAGTTGTGCAGGGCGGTGCATACTTTGATAAGTCTGTTCTTATAGATGAAGAAGTAATTAGTAAGATTAAAGATCTTGCTCCTCTTGCTCCGCTTCATAATCCTGCGGCTATTCAGGGTATTGATGCTTGTACAAAAGTTTTTGGCGAGGATATTCCACAGGTTGCTGTATTTGATACTGCTTTCCATCAGACTATGCCTGAAAAAGCATATATGTATGCTATTCCTTATGAGTATTACGAAAAGTATGGTGTTCGTAAGTATGGTATGCACGGTACTTCACATCGTTATGTATCAGCAAAAATGGCTGAGCTTATGGGCAAAACTAATGACGAGGACTTAAAGCTTATTACTTGTCATATCGGTAGTGGTTCATCAATTACAGCTATCAAAAATGGTAAGGTTATTGATACTTCAATGGGTCTTACTCCTCTTGGCGGCTTTATGATGGGTACTCGTTCAGGTTCACTTGACCCTTCTGTTGTTACATTTATTGCAGAGCAGGAAAAGCTTTCACCTGTTGAGATTGATACTATTCTCAATAAAAAGTCAGGTTTACTCGGTGTTTCAGGTGTTTCATCCGATGACCGTGATATTTGTGCCGCAGAGGAAGAGGGCAACGAAAGAGCTCGTCTTGCTCACGAAATGCTTTACTATCAGATTGCACAGTACATCGGTAGCTATTATGTAGCTCTTGGTGGCTGTGATGGTATTGTATTTACAGCTGGCTTAGGCGAAAATCAGGCTCACCTTCGTGAAAAGGTTTGCGAATACCTTGATTGCTTTGGTGTTAAGATTGATAAGGAGTTTAACGAAGTTGCAAGTGCCGGTAGCGGTATTACAGGTACAATTTCAACTCCTGATTCCAAAATCAGAGTAGAGATTATTGCTACTGACGAAGAAATGGTTATTGCAAGAGATACTAAGGCTATTGTAGAGAATCTTATAAATTAAATTTGTAATAAACCCCGGGTTGTCTTTAGGGACAACTCGGGGTTTTGATTAGATGTATTATGCTTCATTATCCTGCCCTGCAATATATCTTTGCATTAAGGTTACATCATTTATTGTAACATAGTTGTTATAGTCTAAATCTATAGCTTCGATTATGTCGGTTGAGAGGGTAATTTGGTTTGCCAAATATCTTTGAGCGGTTGTAACATCCTGAATTGTAACATCTCCGTCAGAGTCGGCATCGCTTAATATATTTCCATACTTAATATTAGTAACCTCAAAACCATAATAATTAATGTCTTTATCAGATACAAGCCTGATTTTTACTGTATCGCCTTTAACTTTAAACGTTTGATTACTGAGTTCTTTACCGCTGTATTTGCCCACAATATTGTCTGATTTATCATAAATATAGATAAAATCGCAGTTTTTTTCTGTTTCAGTCAGTTTTGAAAACACAAGTTCAATTGAACATACATTTTCTTTTGTGATTGTCCAGATTTGGTCTATATTATCTTTATAGTTATGGTCTGAACCAATAAATTTTCCGCAACCCTCGCAGCTACCGTTAATATATTTATGGTCAACTATATCTGTATAGTTTTCTTTGTATGATGCATTACAGTTAGTACATTCCATCAAAGTATATCCCTTTTCTGTACAGGTGGGATGGACAACTTGTACTTGTTCATAATTATGTCCTGTAGCTTTTACTGTATCACGGTTTTCGCTTTCACCACATTCGGTACATTCATAAATTGTATAGCCATCAGTATCGCAGGTTGGATTAACTGTTTTATAAAACTCGTAATTATGTCCGGTAGAATTTACAAAATCCCTTCTGCGAATTATATCACAAGATTGACATTTATATAAGGAATAACCGTCATCTACACAGTTTGGAGTTACTTTTTTGTTAAATTCAAATTTATGCTCATGCTCGGGAATAGTTACAAAGTTAATACCTTTATTCTTAGCATACTTTTCTGCGGCTGTGTTTTTATAACCATATATAGTTAAATTGGGTGAATATGGTATAGAATCCGGGATTATTTCAGTAACACTTTTTGGGATTTCTAAATATCTTAAACTTTCGTAACGCCCAATAAATCGCTCGCCAAGTGAAATTACTCCTTCTTCTATTATTAATTCTTCCAAACCGGTGAACCCTGCAAAAAAAGCATCGGTTAGTTCTGTATTAGTTCCGTGCAGTTCTGCATATTTTACATTATGACAGTAACCAAACCATTCACCTCCTACATTACCACGAATTATGACTCTTTTTAAAGATTTGCAGTTTACAAATGCCCACATTCCACCGGAATGAAGGTCATTTGTAAAAGTTACATCTTCAAGAGATTCACAATTATGAAAAACAAATGAACCCATAGTTGTTAAATTGGTTGGAAAATTAATCCTTTTGAGATTTACACAGTCTGTAAATGCATATTCTCCAAAATGTGTTATATTATTCGGCAAGGTAAGGTATTTTAAATCTGAACGCCCCCTAAAAGCAATATTTCCTAAGTATGTAATATCTTTATTATAAGGAATAGTTAAATTTTCGGGGATTTCGCCTTTATATCCATAAATGAAGTTTTCAAGATAAATAACGCCGTCTTTTTGGTTTTTATACCAAGCGGTATCATTAAAGCGTTGATAAAATAGATATCCGTTTTTACCTGCAAAAGAAATTTGCGAAAGATTTTCACAGCCTTTGAAGGCATCAAATCCAATATCACGAAGCGCTTTTGGCAAAGTTATGCTTTTTAAAATTGTTGAATTTTCAAATGCTCTATCGGCAATTGCTGTTACTATCTTGTTATCTATTTTTGTAGGAATAACAAGATTCGATTCAGTACCGGTATATCCCATAATCGCACATGCACTATAACTGTATTTTTTGTATATAAGACCATTATAAGTACCGATATTGGTAGCACTAACCGTTAAAGTAACAGCAGACAATAAATTTATTATTATCATTACTGATAAAATTACAGATAAAAATCTTTTTGTCATAAATATTACTCCTTTGTTGTGGAGTTACTGCTTCTTGAATTTTATTTCATAATCAAGTACACAGCCCTCTAAAATACCTTTTACAAGTGTTTCTGCCTGCTGATTTGCAAGCTCGAGTATTCCCATTTCGCTTGCGTGGGTTTGTGCATCCTGTTCAGCTAAGGCTTGTGCTTTGTCGGAATCCTCTTTTTCGTTTGGATTAAAAAGTGTTATGCTTTCGTTAAAATAGCGGATAGTGTCGGGGTGAACCTTTACATCCAAAATTTCGGCAGATGGAACAGAAAGCCAAACTATTCGTTTTTCATCATCAACCTTTGTTTCTATTTTAGTTACATCAATTCCGGCTCTGACAGTAGCCTCGTATACCATTGTAAAATCAGCTTTTGTGAGAACAGGGATACCATCATCGCTGTAATCGGCAATACCTGTATACACAAGCTTTGCTGTAGTCAGCTCGCTTGCTTCCGTAAGCTTTGCGGTGACATAATCGGCTGATAGGGTAGGTGCATCGTTGTATACAAAAAATCTTATGTATATTAACACTGTTACAGCCGCTAAAGCAACAGCAATAAATGCGATTAACTTTTTATGTTTAAATAATTTACGGATTAAGCTTTTCTTTTCCATATCATTATCTCCTTTTATAGAAAGATACTTGGGTGTCTGCACGAACTACAAGCGAGGTGTCGGTAATATGTTTGGTAACGCTCGGGCACAGAAGTGATGAGAATTATGACTCTATCTGCACGAACTACAAGCGAGGTGTCGGTAATATGTTTGGTAATGCTCGGGCATAGAAGTGATGAGAATTATGACTCTATCTGCACGAACTAAAATACAACGATTACTATTGCTCTGATTACAAAAAATAATAATACTGCCGCTGTTAAGATGATTAAAGGTTTAATAAGCTTTTTCATAAAAATGTTCCTTTCATTCTATGTTTAAAATAAAATTTGTTGGATTAATGTTTGCAACAAAAGTGTTTTTGCCAAGTGCAGTTAGATAACTGCTAATATCATTATATACCATTAATTAAGAAAATACAATAAATTTGTAGATAAAGTACTGAATTTTATATAATATTTGCTGAACGATTTATAAATATATAAATAAAAAGGACAGCCTTATAATGCAAAGACTGTCCTTAAATAACTATATCAAATTTTATGTAATCGGCAAACGATTATTCATAAAGAGGATACTTTTTGCACATTTCCTCAACACCGGCCCTTACCTTATCACGGCTGTTTTCGTAATCGTTAAGAACGAGTGTGATAAACTCAGCAATCTTATCCATATCTTCTTCGTTAAGACCTCTTGTTGTTACAGCAGCTGTACCGATTCTGATACCACTTGTAACGAATGGAGAACGAGGCTCGCCAGGAATTGTATTCTTGTTTACAGTAATGTAGCAATCGTCAAGTCTTGCTTCAAGCTCCTTACCTGTAACCTCAGTGTCACGGAGGTCCATAAGAAGTACATGGTTATCTGTACCGCCTGATACAAGCTTGTTGCCTCTCTTAATAAGACCCTCAGCAAGAGCCTTGCAGTTAGCAACAACCTTTGCACCGTACTCTTTAAATTCAGGCTTTAATGCCTCGCCAAAGCAAACTGCTTTTGCGGCAATTGTGTGCATAAGTGGGCCACCCTGAGTACCTGGGAAAATAGCTTTATCAATCTGCTTAGCAAACTCTTCACGGCAAAGAATAAGACCGCCACGAGGACCTCTTAATGTTTTGTGTGTTGTTGTTGTAACAAACTCACAGTATGGAACAGGGTTTGGATGAACACCTGCAGCAACAAGACCTGCGATGTGAGCCATATCTACCATAAGATATGCACCAACTTCGTCAGCAATCTCTCTGAGCTTTGCAAAGTCGATTTCTCTTGGATAAGCAGAAGCACCTGCAACGATAAGCTTTGGCTTACATTCTTTAGCTGTTTCCAAAACCTTATCATAGTCAATTCTGTGAGTTTCAGAGTCAACACCATAAGCTACAAAGTTAAAGTACTTACCTGAAATATTTACAGGTGAACCGTGAGTAAGATGACCGCCTTCGTTAAGATTCATACCCATAACTGTGTCGCCCGGCTCAAGAATTGCAAAATAAACTGCTGTGTTAGCCTGAGCACCTGAATGTGGCTGAACATTTGCGTGGTCTGCACCAAAAAGCTCACAAGCACGCTGACGAGCAATTTCTTCTACAACATCTACGCACTGACAACCGCCGTAATAACGCTTGCCCGGATAACCTTCAGCATATTTATTTGTAAGTAAGCTACCCATAGCAGCCATAACAGCAGGTGAAACGATGTTTTCACTAGCGATAAGCTCAAGATTTCTACGCTGTCTTTTAAGTTCTTCTGCCATTGCTTCGCCAACAGCAGGATCATAATCCATAAGGTAATCAACCGATGGAATGTTCATTTTTTCACTCATTGTTTATTCCCCTTGTTCCTTTTATATATTTTATGGCTTGCGTGTAATGCTAAGCCGTATAATCAGTACATAACATTTGACAAAGCAGTTTGTCTTAGTTTGTACAAATCATCAAGTGTAGATATTTTACCTGCCGCATTTCTAAGCTCTGCGGCACCTCTCATTCCCTTAAAATAACCTGCAACAAGCTTTCTTGCCTGTAGCATAGCCATATGCTCGCCTTTGTATCTTACCATTGCAGAAATATGCTCAATCATAACATCAAGCTTTTCTTCAAGTGTAGGATAATAAAGCGGTTTATCGGGATTTTGTATATATGAATTTATTTGGCTGAAAAGCCACGGATTGCCTAAAGTTGCTCTGCCAATCATAACAATTTTACAGCCGGTTTTATCCATAACCTCTTTAGCTTTTTGTGCGGAATCAATATCACCATTTGCAATTACAGGAATTTTTACAGCCTCGTTTACAGCTTTAATAATATCGTAATCAACAGGAGGCTTGTAGTATTGCATTCTTGTTCTGCCGTGAATTGTAATTGCTGAAGCTCCTGCTTGTTCACAAACCTTAGCAACAGTTACGGCATTTGCGTTGTTTTCGTCCCAGCCCTTGCGGATTTTTACAGTAACAGGCACATCAGATTCTTTTACAACAGCTTGTACAATTCTGCCGCACAAATCAGGGTCACGCATTAACGCACTGCCACTTCCGTTTGAGCTTATCTTTGGGGCAGGACAGCCCATATTTATATCAATTATATCAGGCTTATTTTTCATAGCGTGAGCCGCCGCCTGAGCCATACACTCAGGGTCATCTCCAAAAATCTGAATACCGCAGGGGCGTTCAAAGTCGGAGATTTCCATTAACTCCTCGCTTTTTTGACTGTTAAAGGATAAAGCCTTAGAGCTTACCATTTCACTTACACAATATGCCGCACCAAATTTTACACAAAGCTCACGATAAGCCTTGTCGGTAACTCCAGCCATAGGAGCTAAAATCGCATTTGACTTAAGCGTAATATTGCCGATTTTTAAATTATCCATATATTACCTTTATTTGTCCAAATAATTTTCAGAGTGAGCGTTTTTTTACCGCTCAATTTAGTACCTGTCATCACTAAAAACACAATCAATATACCGCCCAAAACACAAGCCCAAGAAATAATGCCTGCTGTTTTGTTAGTGGAGTAATCTTTTTCACTGACGGTTTTTGATACTGTTGGCACCTCAGGGTCAAGTGTAAAGTCTTCTACAGACGGAATAGTCTGTAGCTGTGTAACCGACTGAGTTTGTTCCTGAAAAGTAGTTGGTTCAGTATAGTTATTTTCATTAGTGGTAGTTTGCTCGGTAATAGGCTCTGTTGTAGTTTCCTGCGGTTCAGTAGTTTCAGGCTCAGTATACACAGGCTCAGTAGTTTCAGGCTCGGTGTATACAGGCTCAGTGCTAAACGCAGGCTGAGTTTCAACAATAGGCTGAGTTTCGATATACGACGGCTCATCATCAATACCGTCGCCGTCAAGGTCAACTGCAAATGCAGTTATTGAGCCAAGTATAACAAGTAATACTGCAATTGCTATGGAAAGTATTCTCTTAATAATAAAATCAGATTTCATTTCCGTACCTCATTTATTGTACATTAATATATACATTTATTATTATATCAAACAATAAGACTTAATGCAATGTTTTTTGAAAATATTTTAATATATTAAATCAATAAAATGTAACAATGCAAAAGCTATATTTAATAAATTTTATTGAATAAACTATTTTCAAGTGATATACTTATACCTGTTATTAAAAATTTGTTGATGATTAAAGGGTGGATAAAATGAAAAAGACCGGTCTTGTAATGGAAGGCGGAGCAATGCGTGGTATGTTTACCGCCGGAGTAATTGATGTTATGATGGAAAATAATATCAGATATGACGGAGCAATAGGAGTTTCGGCTGGTGCTGTATTTGGCTGTAATTATAAGTCGGGGCAAATTGGCAGAGCAATAAGATACAACAAAAGATTTTGCGGCGATAAACGATATTCAAGCTTTCAATCTTTTCTTACTACAGGTGATTTGTACGGTGCTGATTTTTGCTATAATGAATTGCCTTTTAAGCTTGATATTTGGGACTTTAAAGCGTTTGAAGAAAACCCAATGGAGTTTTATGTAACTTGTACCGATGTTGTTACCGGCAAGCCTGTTTATCATAAATGCAGTGATGGATTGCATAATGATATTCAGTGGATGCGTGCATCTGCATCAGTTCCGCTTGTTTCAAGAATTGTTGAAATAGGCGAAAATAAATTACTTGATGGCGGTATTAGCGATTCTGTGCCGATTAAGCATTTTGAAAAATTAGGATATAATCGCAATGTTGTTATTCTTACTCAGCCGCTCGACTACATAAAGAAAAAGAACAGCCTGATGTGGTTGATTAAATTAAAGCTTGGAAATTATCCTGAAATGGTAAAAGCTATGGCAAACAGACATATAATGTATAATGAAACCACAAAATACATCCGTGAAAAGGAGCTTAGCGGAGAGCTTTTTGTTATTCGTCCTCCACAGGCATTAAATATTGGTTCAGTTGAAAAAAATCCTGATGAGCTTGAACGAGTGTATCAAATCGGACGCAAAACCGCTGAAAATTGTCTTGAACAGTTAAAAGTATTTTTGGCAGGGGAATAAGCGAGTGCCTCGCACGCAGTTCATAAATAATTAAATAAAATAAAAAAACAAGGCTTCAAACTCACAAAATATCGGCTTTTTTTATTTTTGTTCAATTTTTTGGTTAAACTTACTTTTATTCAATTACAAGCTCTTTAATTTCGACCTTTTTAATTTTGCTTGATGCAAGGTAAGAGAAGCCGAAGAAGCTTAGTGCAATAATTATAAAAGGAATTACAAATGACATTGCAGTAAACTGAGTGTTAAAACTGCTGATACCTACAAATCTAAATACTACTGTAAGAACACTTTGAGTAAACATAAAGCTCAAAACTGCTCCTATAGCAGAGCCAATAAATGATATAATCAAAAATCTTACTGCAAACTGTAGACGAAGCTTGTTTGATGTAAAGCCTAAAGACTTATAAATACCTATATCTCGTCTTTCTTGCAAGAAGGCTTTTTTGCAGAACATCATTACAACTACCAACGAGAATACAACAGAAATAATATAGATAATTGCAGTCATTGCATTAACAGTACTTGAATATACATCAATGTTCGGGTCAGTTTCGTAACCTATTGAGTTAATAATTCCGTTATACTTTTTGTTAAGCTTTTCTGCTAAAATTTTACACTCTGTTTCATCTGCAAGGTTAAAACCATAGAAAAGAGTATCTTCTACACCGAGTTTTTTAGCACCCTCGAGTGGCATAGCAAAGTTAAGACCAAGATTATTGGCAAAAACATTTATACCTGTAATGATATATTCTTCTTCAAATTCAAGTCGTGAAACTTTAACCTTATCACCGATTTTTAAACCAAGCTCTTTTGCAAGGAAATCTGTAACAGCGATTTCATTGTTGTACTTAGGAGCTCTGCCCTCTTCCATAACTATAAATTCAGGGTTCTTATATACATTACAGGAATACTCATCACCATTTATAGACATATTAACATAGTCAAAAAAGTATCTTCTATCTATTTCTGTGTAGCTTTCGATTACATCTTCTATTTCCTCAACAGTTTCATCTGAAAGATATTCATTAGCTGTAACACCTAACTCGACTACAGGCATACCCATAGACTCCATAGCTGTTTTTGAATCAACAGAGATTCCCAACACACTCATAGTTATCATAAAAAACATAAGAAGTGAAACAATTATAATTGTGCTGATGTATCTGCGTTTGTTTGAGGTAAACTGTCTTAAAGCAAGGCTTGCAGACAATGCTTTTTTAGAAACAGGTGTATTTAATCTGCTTGCAAAGTAGATATCATTCTTACCACCTGAAATTGCTTTCATTGGAGAGATTTTGCCAACCTTGCGAGTAATGATTAAAACAAAAATTGCTGAAATTATAAGCGTTGCTGTAATAAACAGTAAACTTATAAGTATAGATATATTATTTTCGCAGAGAATAGCAAGGATAGGCTGAAAGATATTTCCAAATAATTTAATAAGAGGGAAAGCTAAAAAGATACCCAAAACAGCACCTATAATCTGAGCCATAAGGTACTGAGAAGCAAAAATCATTCGGATTTTACCCTCAGTAAAGCCCTGAGCTTTTAACACACCCAGACTTGTGTATTCCATTTCGATGCTTGTTGTAATAGAATGAGCCATAACAATCAAAACGATTGCTACAAGGAAAATTACAAATACAAGAAGTCCCGACAAAATCATTTCAGGGAAAATATTTGTATAAGAAAAAGACTGGGATTTTGTAATCGCAAAGAAGCAATAGTCTACTATACTTGTATCCTTGTTAAGCTGATGTTTAAACTGACCTTCACTTAGATTTTTGTCGGCCTTATAAACACTGAGGATTTTGAAATCTGCTTGTTGCTCATCTGTTGACAGCTTGACAGCATCCTGCTGAAGTCTTGAAAAGTCCTCATCACTGATAAAAACCTGTTTGATACCTATATTCATACTACCGTACATAGGTTCAATAATAAAGTTTTTTATGGTAAATTCCTCTACACCGCCTATAGTATTAATCTTTATGGTATCGCCAATACCACATCCCATTAATGTACCTAACCCCTGAGAAACATAAATTTCACTTTTCTTAAGTTTAGGCACTTCTTCTGAATAATCTGACAAATCTTCGTTAAGCAAGCGGTATTCGTCAGTCAGCTTTACAAGAAGCCAAGGATTGGTTTCTTTCTTTTCGCCAAATTGTGCACCAAATGTATTGATAGCTTCTTTTATGACTATCTTATCTACTGATTTGTGTTCTTCTACCGAGCTGAGCAAATCATCAGAAAGCACTTGATTGTACATAATTAAGTTCAAATCAGCTAAATCTACCATTTTATGTGATTCTTCAATACCATTAGTGCAATTATTTTTAAGGCTAAATACGGCAGTAAAAGACATTGAAACAATAATCATTAAGATAATAATACTGATAAATGAGCCTTTTTTGTGGCGGATATTTGCTTTAAGTAAAGTAAAAATTTCCATACTGCACCTCACCACTGCATTGATGAAAGCCAAGCGTTGACCTGTGCTTCACGGCTTTTTACTTCGTTTGCGTTATAAGGTGGTAAGGTTAGCTCACCGATAATTTTACCGTCTTCAAGATACAAAATTCTTGTAGCTCTTAAAGCCGCTTTCATATCGTGAGTTACCATTAAAATGCTCTGTCCTGCGTTGTTCAAATCTGTAAGCAGATTGAGTACTTCGTTTGTATTTTTTCGGTTTAAAGCACCTGTAGGTTCGTCGGCAAACAAAAGCTTTGGTGTTGTAACAACTGCTCGTGCAATTGCACAACGCTGTTGCTGTCCACCCGAAACCTGTGACGGAAGATGAGTTTTAACATCAGAAATTCCCATTTTCTCCAATAACTCATCAGTATACTTTTTTACATCGTTAGCAGATATTTCTTTATTAAGATAGCCCGAAACTGCTACATTTTCAAAAAGAGTTAAGTTGCTGACAAGGTGCATTTGCTGAAAAATAAAACCAAAATCCTTTTGTCTGAGCTTTGAAAGCTCCTTTTCTTTCATTGTTACAATATTTTTGCCGTTGTAAATAACCTGACCTGAGGTTGCTTTATCCATACCGCTTAGTGAATAAAGTAAAGTTGACTTACCCGAACCGGATGCACCCATAATTACTGTAAAATCGCCCTCGTATAAATCAAGGTCTATATGCTGTAAAATATGGCTTTGCCCACCATTATGAGCATAGCTCTTACAAAGATTCTTAGCCGATAGAATTATATTTTTCATATTTATTCCTCCGTTATTTGATAGCCTAATTCTACCAGAAAAGTTATTAAGAAATCCTTAAGGAATTATTTACTGTTTTTTACAGGCAAAGATAAAATTGCTTCTAATCCGTTTTTATGGTTATGCAGCAATAGCTTTCCGTTCATCTTTTCGGTTATATATTTTACTATATATAATCCAAGTCCTGAGCCCTGCTCATTACCGCAATTTTTACCACGATAAAATTTATCAAAAATAAACGGCATATCTTCGTCAGGAATACCGCTTCCGTAATCTCTAAAACTTATATTAACACAGTCATCTGTTAAAGATAAGGATATTTCAATATTTGTTTTTGCGTACTTTCTTGAATTATTTATAAGATTTTCAACAATCTGTGTAAGTCTGTTTTTATCAGCATAAACAAAAGCTTTAAAATCAAACTTTTTTAATATAACATCATTTTGTTCGCCTGCAATTTCTAAAACAATGCTTTTAATAAAATCGCATACTTCAAAATCCTCTGAATTTATCTTTAGCTTATCTAAATCGGAAAGAGAATGTAAAAACAAATCGTTTGTTAATTTTGAAACCTCATCGCACTTTCGTATAAGCACCGATAAATATTTTTCACGCCTTTCGGGAGTTGAATCAATATTTGCCTGCAAACCCTCTGCATATGCTCTTATGGATGCAATAGGTGTTTTTATATCGTGCGAAAGCGTTGCAATTACAGTCTTGTTGTTTTCGATAGCTTCTTTTTCGCAAAAACGAGCTTTTGTAATTTCTTTTCGCATACTGTCAAATGCCCAAGTAAATTTACCAAAGTAATTTGAGCGTTCATAATTAAGAGGAATATCAAAATTACCCATTGATATTTTTTCGGCAAAGTCTTCAAGCTTATCAAACGGTCTTAACACACTAAAATAAATATATCCGAAAATAATAATTAAAAAGCCAAGGCTTATACCGCAAATGATAATCGTCTGATTATTGCTTTGCTGTTTAACCGAGGTATTTCTTATACTATCTTCCAGCTGTAAAACTTTTTCTTCAAACAGTTCGGTTTCGCCTAAATATGCAAGCTGTTTTATTTCATTTAAAGCTACAAGCTGTTCAGATTTTTGGGAATCAGCTTTTTCAGCGGTGTTTGAAAAGCAAAAAACAGATGTAATCAAAATAATAATTCCTGCAAATACCGCCATTACCGATAACAGTTTAGTCTTCATTATGCACCTCAAGAATATATCCGACACGATGCTTTGTTTTTATATACACAGGCTTTGCAGGGTCGTCTTCAAGTTTTTCTCTGAGCCAACGGATATGAACCGTAAGCGTTGACGGCTCAACAGTTGAAAACGCCCCCCAAACCTCGGATATAAGTTTTTCCTTTTCTATTGCAACATTTTTATGTTCACAAAGATATGCAAGCAAATCAAACTCACGCAACGACAACAAAACAGGACAACCTTTTTTATTAGCTGTTCTGGATGTTAAATTTACACTTACATTGCCAAACGATACTACCTTTTCTTGTTCAGAAAAACCGTATGTGCGACGGATAAGAGCTTTCACTCGTGATAAAAGCTCTTTCATAGAATAAGGCTTTGGTAAATAGTCATCCCCGCCTATATCATAGCCTGTAATGCGGTCAGTTTCGCTTGTTCTTGCACTTGCAAAAATAACAGGCACGGTGGAGCTTCGTCTAAGCTCCTTACAAAGCTCAAAGCCGTCTGTATCGGGTAAATTTATGTCAAGCAAAATTATATGATATGTATTATTTGACAACAAATCAAAAGCTATTTCACTGTCGGTTGCACAGGTTACGCTATAACCATAGCTTTCAAGCATATCTGAAATTATAAAGGATAAATCCTCGTCATCATCAATTATTAAAATTTTATTATATACATTATTTTCCATTTTTTACTTTGTCCCAATATTCTTTAAAAGCTCGTTCGTTTTTATTATCGCCATACTCATAATATTTTTTATTTTTTAACACATCAGGCAAATATTGTTGATATACATAATGATTTGGATAATCGTGCGGATAAACATAAAACTGCCCCTTATTTGGATTATCCTCGCCATCATAATGCATATTTTGCAGTTGTCGTGGAATTGGACCATAATTTCCGCTTTTTACATCCTGCATAGCACTGTTAATTCCCATATAAGCCGAATTTGACTTTGGTGCATTACATACCATAATAACCGCATTGGCAAGCGGTATTCGTGCCTCAGGCAAACCAACTGCCTGAGCAATATCTACGCACGACTTTACAATCGGCATAAGCTGAGGATAAGCCAAGCCAACATCCTCACACGCACAAACCATAAGTCTGCGACAAGCACTCATCAAATCGCCTGCCTCGATAAGCCTTGCAAGGTAATGCAAAGCAGCATCGGGGTCACTGCCACGCATACTTTTTTGATAGGCAGAAACTATATCGTAATGCTCATCGCCATCTTTGTCATATCGCAAAGCACTTTTTTGCACTAACTGCTCCACGGTTTCAAGCGTAATGTTTTTTACACCGTCAACAACATCAGTAGCAATTACCGAAAGCTCAAGTGTATTCATAGCCTTTCGCACATCGCCACCACAGCCTGTTGCTATTTTTTCGGCACTTTCAGGTAGAACATTAATATTTATCCCCTGCTCATCTGAAAGTATTTTTGATGCACGATACACAGCTTTTTCTATATCCTCAGGCATAACAGGCTTAAATTCAAAAACAGTACTTCGGCTTAAAATTGCATTATAAACATAAAAATACGGATTTTCGGTAGTAGATGCAATAAGAGTAATACTGCCGTTTTCGATGTATTCAAGCAAGGTCTGCTGTTGCTTTTTATTAAAGTATTGAATCTCATCAAGATACAACAAAATTCCGTTCATACCCTCAAAGGTATTAAGTCCTGCGACAATGTCCTTTATATCAGCAGTAGAAGCAGTTGTTCCGTTTAGCTTTTTGAGTGTTCTATTAGTTTTATTTGCAATATAGGTTGCAAGCGTAGTTTTTCCTACTCCTGACGGCCCATAAAATATAAGATTTGGTATTTCGCCACTTTCAATTATCTTTCTTAACGGCTTTCCCTCTGAAAGCAAATGTCTTTGTCCGACAATATCATCAATTGATTTAGGTCGTAATCTATCGGCAAGCGGAATATTCATATTAAATTACACTCCCGTAATATAAATCTATAATTATTGCTCAGAAAGTTCCTTTAGCTTATCTCTGAGCTTTAAAAAGTCATCAAAAGCCTCCGGTTTTCTTCTTGGATCTCTTAAAACGGCCGCCGGATGAAGCATAGCCATCATCAAAATTCCGTTTTTCTCAAACCAAATTCCGTGCTCTTTTGTAATCTTTATATCTGACTTAATAAGTCTGCCTGCGGCAATTCTGCCAAGACAAACTATAATTTTTGGCTGAATCATTTTAACCTGAGCTCTGAGCCAATCAATACACATTTCCTGCTCCTCAGGCTTTGGGTCACGATTTTGAGGGGGGCGACACTTTACAATATTTGCAATATAAATATTTTTATGTCGGTCAAGGTCAACAGCCTCAAGCATTTTATCAAGCAATTTACCTGCTCTACCTACAAACGGCTCACCTTGTAAATCCTCGTTTTCTCCCGGACCTTCTCCGATAAACAAAACATCGGCATTTTCGTTGCCAACTCCGACAACTACATTAGTTCTTGTTTTACAAAGCTGACATTTTTGACATTGTTCGCAAGCCTGTTTTAATTCATTCCAATTGTTATACATAATAAAATTCCTTTCACGAGTGTCTCACACGCAGTTCGTGCAGACAGCATCATATAAAATAAAACTTCTATACCCGAGCGTAGCCAAGCAATTTCTTTACCTTGGCTACGAGTGCTATTTATACAAATCAGCACTTTTTGATATAATTAAAAATACCAACAGAAATATGTTGAAATTTGAAAAAATTAGTAGTAAAATAAAAGTGTCAAAATTTTATGATTGGTGGTTATATAAATGAAAGTAATGGTAGAAACTTCTGCTCATCATGTCCATGTATCAAAAGCTGACCTTGAAGTGCTTTTTGGTGAGGGTGCAACTCTTACAAACAAAAAAGACCTTTCACAGCCGGGTCAGTTTGCCTGTGCTGAAAAGGTTAAGGTTGTAGGCCCAAGAGGCGAAATGGCTATGTCAATCCTCGGTCCTGAAAGAAATGCTACTCAGGTTGAAGTATCTCTTACAGATGCACGCAAGCTCGGTCTTGTTGCTCCTGTTAAGGAATCAGGCGACATTGCAGGTACACCGGGCTGTAAGCTTGTAGGCCCTGCAGGTGAGGTTGAAATTGAGGTTGGCGTTATTGCCGCAAAAAGACATATTCACCTTGACCCAAAAACTGCTGAGGAGTTTGGTTTAGCTGACAAGCAGGTTGTATCTGTAAAGGTTGGCGAAGGTTCAGGCAGAGCTACTGTATTTGGTGATGTTGTAGTAAGAGTAAACGAAAACTTTGCTCCTGCAATGCACATTGATACAGACGAATCAAATGCTGCAGGTCTTAGCGGAACAGTTGACGGCGAAATTATTGTTTAATTTCAACTGTAAACATTACATCTTTAGGGAACGCTTTACGGCGTTCCCTTTTTGCATTATTTTTGCATTATTTAAAAATTTGCTCGGCTATCCACACTCATTTACTGAAAAAAGCTGTTACCTCTTTCACCAAACACTGCAATAACCTTTTGGCAAGCATCGCAATAATAACCCTCGGCATTAACATCAAGATTCAGAGTGTTTTTCGGAAGTAATTTCCCACATTCCTCCTCAGGAACATATGTAACCACTTCTCCTGCTTTTATAATGTTGCCGATAGCATCGCCAACTTTGACTTTACCTTTTTTCATTTCTTTTGAGCAAAACGGACATTTCATTAATATACACCCTTTGTCAATATATTTGTAATGTAGCAATTCAAAAAATTACTTATAAATTCAAAGCAGTATGCAAAAAGTCTTTAAAAATTTCTCGCCACGCAGCCTCATTGTGCGGATTTTCAAATAAAATTACCTCATTCATCATATCATAAGGATAGCCTGTTTCGGGCAAAAGCTCGTAAAGCATTTCAACACTTTCAAAAATGCTTTCTTCAAGCTCATCTCCGTTGCCGGTATAAATATAGAGGTACGGCATATTATCATTTACTTTTGCAAAAAGATAGTTTCGCCAATCATTTTCCGAATAAAGTAAAAACGCAGGAGAAAACGCACCGACAAAACCAAATTTTTCGCTATGCTCAACACCTGCAAAAAATGCCTGCAAGCCACCTGAGGAGCTTCCGCAAACTGAGGTATATTCTCTGCCTTGCTTTACCGGATAATTTTTTTCAACATATTTTATAACGGTATTCATCATAAAATCGTCAAATATTTCTCCCTCAGGATTAAAGTATTCGTTCAATAAATCTCTGTGAAGAACCTCACCGATTGAAGACGGAGTAAGCTCGCTGTCACGGTAAATATTTCCATTATCAATACCTACGATAATTGCACCTGTACTGCCGTTGTTTATCTCATTTTCGACAGCTTCAATAACCCCCCATGAACCATAAGGAGTTGCATTATCGTCAAAAAGATTTTGTCCGTCAGTCATATATACTACAGGTAATTCATCTCCCTGATTATGACTTGGAACATAAACCCATATTTTTCTATCCTCTTTATTTGGATAAGGCAAAAAATGTGTATATAACTTTGCGTTAATAATCATAAATATCACCATTAATATTAAACCATAAAAAAAGAGTTATTGCAACAGGTATAAAACAATATTTCCCGTTAATAATATGATTGAGGTGATTACATTGATTAGCGATGTACAAATGCTTACTTATGTTTTGCAGACAGCAGAAATGGGCTGCCAGGGAATTTCGGCTGTCAGAAAATGCGTGAACGACAGCAAGGTTGACGGAGTGTTGTGCGAACATCTTATAAAGTATGGCAAATTATATCATTGTGCAAGTACAATGCTTAAAAATCGTGGAGAAGAATTGGTTCATATCAGTCCAATGGCAAAAGCTATGGCTAAATATTCCGCAAGCAGAGATTTAAAAAGAGATGCGTCATCATCTCATATAGCCGAAATGATGATTAAAGGAAACACTATGGGGGTAAATAAAATTTCACGACACATAAGAGAATATGACGGAAAAGACCCAAATGTAGAAAAGCTTGCACGAAAAATGCTTGACACAAACGAAGAAAACATAAGAGAAATGAAAGATTTTCTATAAGCAAGTACCTAGTACGGATTTCGTGCAGACAGCATCATATGTTTTTAACACTTCTTTGCCCGAGCGTTACCGAGCAATTTCCTTAAAAGCAAATAAAAGCCAAAGGGTATCAGCTATTTACGCCGATACCCTTTGACTTTTGGATTTTATGATAAATTTAAAAAAGCAATTATATTATAACACAGATTCACGAGTTTGCAACATTCATTTTGTTGTTTGAGTATAGAAAATAAACACTAATATTTGTTTATATTATATAAGATGTACTAAAAACCAATACACTGTATTTTACTTATTTACAGAATATACTTTTAGCGGTATTCCTTTTTTCTTGGCAAAATCTATAAGCGACTTAGTACCTCGACCTCCGCTAAAAAATGCAATAGCCATATCTGCCTTATCTATCATTTCTTTATTTCTTAATGGACCTGCTTTTTTGCCCAAACTCCAGTTTGCAGAAAAAACTTCTAATTGATAACTATGTTCATATGCATAACGCTCTGCCATAATATCAGTACCAGAGCAATGACCCGACAATATAATTATTCTGTATTTCAATTTTATTTCTGATAAGTATTCATCAACTATATCAGTAAATAAATGGTAATCATTAAAATATCTGCTTCCTGCTATTACAACCCTTTTATCCATATTTTCACCTATTTTATCTTTTTTCACATTATACACTCTTTAGGTGATATTTGTCAATAATTATATAACTATAAATTATTAATTTTATCATCTATAGTTATTATAATTATAATGTATTAAACCACTCTTGAGGTGAAATCATTGAATGATAATAACTTTTTAAAGGCAATGGGACAGCGTATAATGACTCGCAGAAAAATTTTACGACTAACACAGGATGAGCTTGCTGAAAAACTTGGTGTGTCAACTCAAATGATTTCCAATTTGGAATTGGGCAAAAAAGCAATACGCCCTGAAAACTTAGTAAAGCTTTGCAATACACTTGGACTAAGTGCAGATTTTATTTTGAATGGCAGTAATATTTCAACAAATATAGACACCATCACCGAAAAGCTTATTAAGCTTAACGATGAAGAATTACGAATAATCAACGAACTAATTGACTATATGAATAAAACAAAATAGCTATATTTTTTGACTATTGCAAATTTCGCTTGCAATAGTCTTTATTTTATGCAAATACCTTGCACGTAGTTCGCACAGACAGCAACATATGTTTTTAACACTTCTTTGCCCGAGCGTTACCGAGCAATTTCCTTAAAAGCAAATAAAACAGGAAAGCATCTTTGTGTGACGCTTTCCTGTAAATTGATAATATTAACTTCCGGCTGATTCATAAGCTGACAGACCCTTATTCCAGATAAGAATACCGATAGTCATAATTATGATTGAAACCAAAACAGTCATTCCTATGTTAATAAGCGGATTTTCACCTGTTAAAAAGTATTTTGCCGGAAAATAAGATGTAAAAGCAAATGGAATTACATATGTAAGAACTGAACGAACTACATTGTTATAAATATCAATCGGATATTTTACAAAATCATTCACCATATAAAACATAAAAGTAATGTTACCGCTGCGTTTTATCCAAAATGCAATCGCCGCTGTGCCGATTTTGATGCCTGTATAAATAAACGATGCAAAGATAATTGCTGTTATTACAAGCAACACTTTAATTACGCTCCATTCAACCGCAATTGATGTCAACGAAGTGCAAAGAAGAACTATACCTATAATAAGCTCTCCGAATGCATCAATCTGGAACTTTTCAGCCATAACATGAAACAACGGATTAATTGGTCTTGTAAGGTATTTGTCAAAATCGCCTTTACGCACTATAAAATGTCCTACCGCCCAAAGATTGTCAAAAAACAAATGGTCAAGTGCCTTTGGTATAAGCGAAAAGCCGTATACAAACATAACCTCGTTAAATGTCCAGCCCATAAGAGTAGGTATTTGACTAAATATAACCGAAATAAAAATAATACTGCATATCTGTGCAATCAACAAGCCGAGTACTCCGGTTATAAAGTCGCCCTTATACTCCATAAATCTTTTAAGCTCTTGCACTATAAATATACGGTGCATTTTTAAAGCTCTTTTTAATTCTCTAAACATTCAATCAACCTCCCTGAATAGAAAGGCGATTAATAACGCATTTCCAAATAAGCTTTGATAAACCGAAAAATGCAACTACCCACAAAAGCTGTAAGCCAATATAGAACAGCATTTCAAAGCCGTTGTACATTCCCATATATATCATTACCGGAGTATATGATAATGACGAAAACGGCAAAAATGTAAGTACATTTCTTACAACCTCAGGTAAAAACGCAAGTGGGATAACTGAGCCTGAAAGAAAACCTACTATTGTATTCTTGAGCATATTTGAGCCCCACAAGTTTTTGAATACAAATGCCGTAAAGCCAAAGCATATATTAAAGTAAAAGTTAATGCCGTATGCAAATATACTGCTTACAAGATAAATTAAAAATCTGAGTATATCAAACTTTACTTCTCCTGTAATTGCAAAACGATAAATTTCAACACCTGCAACGAGAGGGATAAATAATATGCCTATTTCCATAAGCTTATTACCTATTTCCTGAAACAGAAATGTAGCGTTATAGCTAATCGGCTTTATCATTCGCATTGCGATAGAGCCATCTTTTATCTCTTCACCAATATTATATGTTCCGCCACTGCTTATAAGCTGACCTGTAAGAAACGATAAAAAGATGTAAACTACCATATCGCTCTTATTAAAGCCCATAAAGGAGTTGCCTCCGTTAGAAATAAATACAGCCTCCCATACAAAAAACGATACAAAGCACGCAAGCACATCGCCTAAAATAAAAAAGAACCAATTTACTTTGTATGAAGCCATTTCCTGCAAGCCTGCATTTATAAACGGAGTGTAAATTTTAAGCTTTTTGCCCATACTCTACACTCCCTCCTTGTAAAGACGACGAATAATTTCCTCAATATCAGCATCTTTTACATTAATATCCTTGATATTAATTTTTGAAAGAGTATATTCAAGCATTTTGCTGACAGGCACAAGCGAGCTGTTAAAGCGTATTTTGTAGCTTGAACCGTCTTTTTCGCTGATAAGGTCTTCCTCGGTAATTTTGAGTGCATTATGATAATCAAGTACCTCAAGAGCCTTATCGTTATCACTTATAAAAGCAAGCTCACGCATCTGACCGTATTTTGACTTTAGCTCAGTAATTTTACCGTCAAACACCTTGCTACCCTTATCAATCATTACAATTCGATTTGCAAGTAACTCAATATCTGCAAGGTCGTGAGTAGTAAGAACTACTGTTGTATTTTCCTCGGAATTAATTTTTGCAATAGCATTACGGATATTATCCTTAACCACAACATCAAGTCCGATTGTCGGCTCATCAAGAAAAAGTACCTTCGGGCTATGTAGCATTGATGCCGCAATGTCGGCTCTCATTCTTTGACCCAGAGAAAGCGTACGAACAGGGCTTTTTATAAAGCTGTCAAGCTCTAAAACCTCGTTTAAAAATTCCATACGCTTTTTAAACTGAGAATCCTCAACCTCGTAAATTTCTTTGAGAACTGAATAGGTTTCAGTCAAAGGCAAATCCCACCAAAGCTGAGTACGCTGACCAAAAACAACACCTATTTCTTTAACATACTTTTTTCTGTCCTTTTGCGGATTGTACCCATTGATTGTGCAGGTACCCGAAGTAGGTGTTAAAATACCGGTAAGCATTTTAATTACTGTTGATTTTCCTGCTCCGTTAGGGCCGATAAAACCAAGTATTTCACCCTTTTCAACGCTAAATGAAATATCCTTTACAGCCGAAACAATTTCATTATTAGGTTTAAAAAATGATTTTATGCTTCCTTTAATACCGGGGTCTTTGATTGTTTTCTTAAAATCTTTTCTTAAATTCTCTACATAAATCATAAATTTCTCCTTCTGCATCTACTGATAGGGAGAGACACAATCCATAAAAGCAGAAGCGATTTATTCGCTGTAATACGCAAGAAGTTATACAACTATTTACAGCTTACAAATATTATACACGATAATTTTATATTTTCAAGTTTTTTCTAAAATAGTATTTTCTTCGCATAGATTACATATTAATTCGTTATAACAAAGAGATAAAACATCACAGCTTTTATTGAAATTTTTATTATTATCACCAAAATCAAAATATAATATCACTTTAACAACTACATTATATTGACACATTTAATAATTAGTGGTAATATTTTGTTGCTTATTTACTTACAAACGAGGCTTTTCTAATGATTATTTATGAAATAAATTGCACTAATTGTGAATATAAAACCTTATACGGAATAAATGTGTTACAAAATGGTTTGATAGTAAAATCCATTAATTGTATTACACATAGCAAAACCGATATGCAAAAGCTTTGCGATATGTGCAACAAATTAAAATTAGAGATATGTCATTTAGATGACATAATAGAAGATTATCTTACTGATTTTGAAATTTAATCTTTTAATAATTATATAAAGATGATATAATAGCCTTGGTGATAATTTATGATTTGCAATCTTTGTCCAAGAAAATGTAACGCAAACCGTACTGAGCATTATGGCGACGGTTTTTGTCAGATGGGAGAGCTTCCTGTAGTTGCAAGAGTAGCACCACATTTTGGTGAAGAACCTTGCATAAGCGGCACAAAAGGTAGCGGAACCGTATTTTTTTCCGGTTGTACACTTAAATGTATTTATTGTCAAAATTATGAAATTTCTGCCGAGCATAAAGGCAAAACAATCACGCCTGCTCAACTTGCCGATTGCTATAAAAGACTTGAGCAACACGGATGCCACAATATAAATCTTGTTACAGCTGACCATTTTACCGAAGCTGTAGTAAAAAGCTTTGATATTTACAGACCTAAAATTCCTGTTGTTTATAATTGTAGCGGATACACTGGAGCAAAAACTCTTAAAATGCTCGACGGACTTGTTGATGTATATTTACCTGACTTTAAATATAGCGATGATTCACTTGCAATTAAATATTCATCCGCACCAAACTATGTAAACACCGCTATTGCCGCTATTATTGAAATGATTTTTCAGACAGGTTTTCCTGAATTTGATAAAGACGGGCTTATTACAAAGGGCGTAATTATTCGACACCTTGTATTGCCATCTCATACAATTAATTCTATAGGTGTACTTGACCTTATTAAAAAACATTTCGGAAATCAAGCACTTGTCAGCCTTATGTGTCAGTATGTTCCATCAGGCAAAGCTGAAGAATTTCCAAAGCTTAACCGAAAAATTACTCAGCGTGAGTATGACAAGGTAAAAGCCGTACTCTATAAACACGGATTAGACGGCTTTACACAAGATTTATCCTCTGCCGACACCAAATATATACCCTCTTGGGATTTTTAGTTTTAAATCAACCGATAGTAACTGACTTGCATAATAAAAGGGGCTGTCTCACTAGTGGAGTGGAGTGCCCCCTGTCAAGTAGACAGACGAAATAACAAAAATAACGTTTAGTTGAATGATTCCACCATACCAATTGGTATGGTGGAATTTTTTACGCAGCTTTTGCGTAATGAAATTCCATTGGT
>JAXJSN010000138.1:0-1907 GCA_036310085.1 Ruminococcus sp. | reverse complement strand
GCATTAATACAAGCACCAAACTTAACATTCGTTTTTTCATAATTGTTCCTCCTTTAGTTTTTGTAACCGCAAAATTGTCGGTTACATTAAGTTTAAGATAATGTGGATTATTACGCTCTTTGTTCCACATTAAATAATTGATGCAGGGGTTTTTACATATAACTTACTTTTCAATATATACTGACTTATCCGCATATGTTTTAGCTAACTCAACAAAAAAGTCATAAAGCAATTCTTCATACTCGCTTTTTGTTGTTGCTGTTTTAGATGTATCGTCACTGAAATACATTGTGGTTTTGTTTGCGGTTGCATCCAAAACTTGAAAGAATGATGGTTTTTCTGTGTAGTTTTTTACATAATCAGAAATACCGTTTTCGTTTAGCAAGCTTTCAAGTGTGTTAAGATAATCAGAATCAACCTCACAGCTTTCTAAGATAATGGAGAAGGGTTTTTCATCAAAGCGAACATCTGCGTCAAACAAAACCCTATCATCTTCGGCTCTTAAATAAAAGCTGTAACAGTAACTAAAGTCCATATGATTTTGTGTAAAACTTAACCCTGAAAATGAAGCTTCGGGATTTTTGTTTTCATAAAAACATCCTGCAAATAAAATTCCTACCACTAAAAGCCCTGACACTGAAATAATAATATATACCATTTTTTTCATCATATCCTCCTTATCAGTTATTTATTTGACTTAATTGTCTTGTTGAGGTATAATAAAAATATTCGATGCAAGTCTTATCTTTAGTAATATTTTTACGAGCTATATATTTTTTTAAAAATCGTTTTATTATATTATAGGGATAAATTACAGTAATGTCCCCACCCAAAAGCAGATTTTTTTGGTTATTTTTAAAAAAAAGGGTGGGAAAAAGGGTGGGGAGTCATCTAATTTGTTCACTTTGCCAAAAAAACGATTGAGTTTGTTCGGAGATAGATGAAAAATTATCTGTTGAGTTTTATGTAAGATATATAATAGAGGTAATCACAAGGAGTTTATAATTTATTATGATTAAAAAGTTATCGGGATTAGCTGTGTTGCTAATTACCCTTTTTTCATTTTCAGGATGTAATAATATTGGTGAAAAAACGGCAAGCTTGAACATTGTATATATAGCCACCTCGGTGCTTGCTTTGCTCTTACTTGCTGGCTACTGTTTTTTGATACGCAAAAAAGACAATTGGTTTTTGCTTTTGTTTTCATCAGTTTTTATTGTTAATGCAGGATATTTGTCGTTGTCAATTTCGGGAAATCTTGAAGAAGCGTTGCTTGCAAATCGAATTTCATATTTAGGTTCTGTTTTTCTTCCGCTTGCAATGTTTATGATTATTTTGAACACTTGTAAAATTGAATATAAAAAATGGTTGCCGTTTCCGCTTGTTCTTATAAGCTCGGTGGTATTTATTATTGCCGCAAGTCCGGGGTATCTTGATATATACTATAAATCCGTATCGCTTAAAACTGTAAACGGCGTTTCGGTACTCGATAAGGTGTATGGCAGTTGGCATTGCATTTACCTCTATTATCTGATTGGATATTTCTTAGCTATGATTGCGGTTATTGTTTTTAGTTGTATGAAAAAGAAAATCAACTCACCAATTCACGCAACTATTATTGCTGCTGCAGTGTTTGTGAATATTGGCGTATGGTTGTTAGAGCAGTTTGTTAAGGTTGACCTTGAATTTCTTTCAATTTCATACATAATAAGCGAAATATTTTTGCTTATGCTCAATCTCCTGATTCAGGAACATACTGAAAATCACATTCCTGCAATAGCTGAACCGAAAATTATTCCTGTTGTTGCGGTTGAAAAAACATCTGAGTTTAAACCTGAGATAAAAATGCCAACAGAAGAAGCAGTATCGACTGACGAGATAATTTTAACGGAACAAGAAGTGTCTGC
>JAXJSN010000137.1:0-9427 GCA_036310085.1 Ruminococcus sp. | reverse complement strand
TTTATAATATTTGCAGAACAATTCAAAATATTACAATAATCAAGCTGTATTATAGTTTTAAAAATTATTTAAGTGCAATATTTTTGAGTATTTATGGACAAAATACTTGCAACACGAAATAAAGCTTTTTGCATGGCGAATTTGAAAATAATACTGGTTCAAAATCTCAGATGTTGAGCCAAAACAGAATTATTATTGGGTATTGGTAAAACACCGATGGCGTGTCGGTGTTTATTCAGTACACATTATATAGATTTGCAGTTAATAACGGTACTTTGTAAATAGTTAATTTTAGAAAGAAAAGTATTTTAAATTTTCTTAATGAAGTTGGTAAATTATTTTAAAGATTCTAGATTTTATTATAACTAAAAAAGTAAATTACAAAATATTTGACTGAGCCTGATATTGTGGGTATAATATTACTATAATAATTGAAAGGTTTGATTAATATGGCTAAGATTTACGGAAGCGTTATGGAGCTAATTGGCAAAACTCCGTTGCTTGAGCTAAAAAATATTGAAAAATCTGAAAGTGTCGATGCAAAAATACTTGCAAAGCTTGAATTTTATAATCCTGCAGGTAGTGCAAAGGACAGAGTTGCTAAAGCTATGATTGAAGATGCAGAAAAAAAGGGAATACTTAAAGTTGGCTCGACTATTATCGAACCAACATCTGGAAATACCGGTATCGGTCTTGCTTCAGTTGCAACTGCGAAGGGATATAAAACAGTGCTTACAATGCCCGAAACTATGAGTATGGAGCGAAGAAATCTTCTTTCAGCTTATGGTGCTGAAATCGTACTCACTGATGGTGCAAAGGGAATGAGCGGTGCTATTGAAAAAGCAAATCAGCTTGTTAATGAAATTGAAGATGCCGTCATTTTAGGTCAATTTGAAAACCCTGCAAATCCATTTGCACACTATATCTCAACCGGCCCTGAAATATGGGATGACACAGACGGCAAGGTGGATATATTTGTTGCAGGTGTTGGCACAGGCGGTACTATCAGCGGTGCAGGAAAATATCTTAAAGAAAAAAATCCTGATATAAAGGTTATCGCAGTTGAACCTAAAAACTCACCGGTCCTTTCAAATGGTGTTGGCGGTGCTCACAAAATTCAGGGTATTGGAGCCGGATTTATTCCAACAGCACTTGATACTCAAATTTATGATGAGGTAATTGCAGTTGATGATGATGACGCAATGACTACTGCAAATATGATTGTTAAGGCTGAGGGTATTCTTGTAGGAATTTCTTCGGGTGCGGCTTTGTGGGCGGCATTGCAAATTGCTGCTCGCCCTGAAAACAGCGGCAAAAACATAGTTGTGCTTTTACCTGACACAGGCGAAAGATACCTTTCAACAGGAATATACAACTGATAAGCTAATAATTTTAGCAATAAAAACTTATCTAAATAAAACAGCCGTTGGCAGAGATAATCTGCTGACGGCTGTTTTTGATGAATTTTAAAAGTTGTTAATAGATATGAATGATAATTCCATTGGAAAGTGCAAAGCTTAAATCAATTGATTTTACAGTATGATTTTTAAGCTTTATTGTGGCAATTCCATCATTTATAGTTGTAATGCATACCTTGCCAAAAATTTTATGTTCAAATTCAGTGCCGACATTTAACTTATCCGGCGACACAGTATTTTTATTGAATTTTTTTTGGATAGCTTTATTATTTGTCTGAGTTTTTTTAAGGAAAATAAAATTTGAAAAAGTGGAAGATAGGTCAGGGGAAGTGTATTTTATAATTGAAAGCTCTTTTTTTGCTCTCGTAATGCCAACATAAAAAAGTCTGCGCTCTTCCTCTAAAGCTTTAAAATCCTCAGGAGCAACAGGATGCGGGTCGGATTTTGGGAAAATTCCGTCGGCGACATCAATTAAAATTACATTGTCGTATTCAAGACCTTTGCTTGAATGAATTGTAGATAATATAAAATCGCTTTCGGTGTTAGGTGAATTTAAAATAATATTTTCAAGTTCATCAAGTCGATTGAATAATTGTTGAAGATTTTTGCTTTCCTCTGCTAGTGCGAAAAGAATATCAACCTTGCCGGTGTCAGAGCCACGGTCGGAAAGAAACTCGCCATAACCGATTGTTCTTATAATATGATGTAGTGCAAGAGAGGCGTTTTCGTATGTAATCTTTTTAAGCAATTCAATGAGAGTTGAAATCTTGTTTTGCTTCCATTTGGATATTGAATCATCCATAAGTATAATTTCAAGCAACGGCTTGCCAGACTCTTGACTTAGCTTGACTGCACCTGTTGCTTCCACTTTGCTTATGCCTGCACCCAACTTGTAGTAAACACGCATAAAACATTCGGGATCGCAAGGGTTATTGGCAAAGTAGAAAATATCCTTAATATCACGAATTATATAATGCGTAAAAAATGCCGTTTCAATTCTTTTGCAAGTATACGGAATCCCATTTCGACTGAGAAAGTCTATTAACGGAATAGCACTATCGTTATCACGATAAAGCACGGCTGTTTGAGATGTGCATTTTAATGCAATATCTGTAAGTAGCTTATATTGCGATTGCCTGTCGGCAACGGTAATCGCTTTAATTTCTTTTCCCAGTTCATTTTGGGTGTGCATATGTTTTGGGTGTCGTGCTTTATTTTGATTAATAAATCTGTCAGCGGCATTTACAATATGCTTTGTTGAACGATAATTTTGCTCCATTAAAAGAATTTTTGAATGGGGATAAAGCTTTTCAAAATCAATAAGTGCCTCAGGATATGCCGCACGAAAGCCGTAAATACTTTGGTCTTCGTCGCCAACCATAAAAATATTACTCTTGTTACCAACAAGCAAGTGTATTATCTTGTGTTGAATTTTTGAGGTATCCTGAGCTTCGTCAACGCAGATATAGCGGTAAGTGCTCCTGAAATGCTCGAGAATATGCGGATATTTGCGTAAAATATTATAGGCGTACACCATCTGGTCATCGTAGTCCATAAGGTGCTTTTCACGCATTATACGGCAGTATTCAGTATAGATTTCGGAAAAGTTAAAGCCGTCGCCTTTTAATTGGTCGATTTCGTCAGAGTTGAGCATCATATTTTTTGTATAAGTGATAAGCGACTTGATGCTTTTTATTTCGCTTTCCTGAGCAAAATTGTTGTACTTTGCTCGGTAAATTTCGCTTATCAGCTTTGTGTGGTCAGCTTCTTCAATCAATGAAAAAGCAGTATGCCCCAAGCTTCGCTCATAGTAGCGTATGATAAAAGCAGATACTCCGTTGATTGTGCGGAAATTCATCGGAGGAATTTCTTCCGTGCTGAAAATTTGCATAAACCTTTCACGCATATCACGAGTAGCGGCAACAGTATATGTCATTGTTAAAATTGATTGCGGGTTAATACCCAAGGCATAAATCATATAACCAAGCCTTGTTACAAGTACAGTTGTTTTTCCGCTTCCGGGAACGGCAAGCAAAAGATACGCCCCGTCAACTGCTCGAACAGCCTGTTCTTGATTTTGATTAAGTTGGATATTGTATTTGTTTTTAAAAGCCTCGTAAGTCATAATTCACCGCCAATCATAATCGCATAAATTATATTATACCATATTATAAAATAAATTAATATAGATATATGTGATTTAAGAGTGCGTCGATATGAAAAAATATGAAATAAACAAAATTTTTAAGGGTAAATTGTATTGAATAAATAAACTTTTTTTACCATAAAAAAACACTTGACTTTGAGTGAAAAAAGTGTTATTTTAAAGATGTTATATGACTGACGGAAATGGATTTAACCATGTGGAGTATAACAGATTTTAATGCCGACCGTCTGGGCTGATGCTCGGATGAAGTCGGCTTTTTTTAGCTTAATATGCAAAAATTAAGCTAATATAAGCAAGATACAATTATAAATAAGCGATTGCTTATGTTGCAAATGTTTAGGAGGTTTTACTATGAGAGAAGAATGGAGAAGCTTTAAAGAGGGTATCTGGGAACAGGAAATCAATGTAAGAGATTTTATTCACAGAAACTATACACCTTATTTTGGTGACAGCAGTTTTCTTGAGGGACCTACACAGAATACACTAGACTTGTGGGAAAAGGTTAGTGAACTTAAAAAGCAAGAAATTGAAGCCGGTGGCGTGCTTGATATGGATACAAAGGTGATTTCAACAATCACTTCTCACGGTGCGGCTTATATTGATAAAGATAAAGAAGCTATCGTCGGTTTGCAGACAGATAAGCCGTTAAAGCGTTCTTTACAGCCTTACGGCGGTATCAGAATGGCTATGAAAGCTTGTAAGGATAATGGTTATCAGGTTGACAGCGAGGTTGTTGACTTTTTCTCAGAACACAGAAAAACACATAACGCAGGTGTTTTCGATGCCTATACTCCTGAAATGAGAAAGTGCCGTTCAAACCACATTATTACAGGCTTGCCTGATGCTTACGGCAGAGGCAGAATTATTGGTGATTACCGCCGTGTAGCTCTTTACGGTGTTGACCGCCTTATTGAGGACAAGCAGTATCAGAAGGATACAACAAGAGTTATTATGTATTCTGATGTTATTCGTGAGCGTGAGGAACTTTCAGAGCAGATTAGAGCATTGCAGATGCTCAAAGAACTTGCTCAGATTTACGGCTGTGATATTTCAAAGCCTGCTACAAATCTTAAAGAGGCTACACAGGCACTTTATTTTGCTTACCTTGCGGCTGTTAAGGAGCAGAATGGTGCGGCAATGAGCCTTGGCAGAACATCAACATTCCTTGATATTTATGCAAGTCGTGACCTTGCAGAGGGTACAATTACAGAAAAAGAAGCTCAGGAAATAGTTGACCACTTTATTATGAAGCTAAGACTTGTTTGTTTTGCTCGTACACCTGAGTACAATACAATTTTTGCAGGCGATCCAACTTGGGTTACTGAGTCAATTGGCGGTGTTGGTACAGATGGTAGACCTCTTGTAACAAAGATGTCTTATCGTTACCTTAACACACTTAACAATATCGGTGCGGCTCCTGAGCCGAACCTTACTGTTCTTTGGTCAAATCAGCTTCCTGAGAACTTTAAGAGCTTCTGCGCAGAGGTTTCAATTAAGCATCATGCTGTTCAGTACGAAAACGACGACCTTATGCGTCCGTTCCATGGCGATGATTACGGTATTGCTTGCTGCGTATCATCAATGAAAATCGGTAAGGAAATGCAGTTCTTTGGTGCAAGAGCAAACCTTGCAAAATGCTTGCTTTACGCTATTAATGGTGGTGTTGATGAAATTACAGGTGAGCAGGTTGGTCCTGAGTTCCGTCCTGTTGAGGGTGAATACCTTGACTATAATGATGTAATGACAAAGTACAAGGCTATGATGAAATGGCTTGCTCAGGTTTATGTAAATGCCTTAAACATCATTCACTATATGCACGACAAATATTCATATGAGCGTTTACAGATGGCTCTTCACGATAAAAATATTACTCGTTGGTTTGCAACAGGTATTGCAGGATTTTCAGTAGTAGCTGACTCACTTTCTGCAATCAAGTATGCTAAGGTTAAGGTTGTAAGAAACGAAAAGGGTATTGTTACTGATTATATCACTGAGGGTGATTTCCCTAAATACGGTAACGATGATGACCGTGTAGACAGCATTGCTAATGAGGTTCTTCACTCATTTATTGGCTACCTCAGACAGAATCATACTTATCGTGGCGGTGTTCCAACAACATCAATTCTTACAATTACATCAAATGTTTCTTATGGTAAAAATACAGGCTCAACTCCTGACGGCAGAAAGCAGGGCGAGGCTTTTGCTCCGGGTGCTAACCCAATGCACGGCAGAGATGAAAATGGTGCTGTTGCATCTTTAGCTTCCGTTGCTAAAATTCCGTTTATGGATTCTCAGGACGGTATTTCAAATACCTTTACAATTGTGCCGTCTGCACTCGGCAAGACTGAGGAACAGCGTAATCACAACCTTGTTTCTTTACTTGATGGTTATATGCTCAAGGGTGGTTTCCATCTTAATGTAAATGTATTTGATAAGGAGCTTTTACTCGATGCTCAAAAGCATCCTGAGCTTTATCCACAGCTTACAATCAGAGTTTCCGGCTATGCAGTAAACTTTATTAAGCTTACAAAGGAACAGCAGGATGAGGTTATTTCAAGAACCTTCCATTCATCAATTTGATAGTTTGCTTATAAGCAACTTAATGTGACTAAAAAATAAGCCTCCTTTATAAAAGGAGGTGGCACGGCTTGCCGTGACGAAGGATTGCAAGAGATAAGCAAAGTGTTTTTTGTGTTATCTAAGTGTAAATAATATTTAAGTTTGTTATTTTACTCTAATAGCTTCAATCCTCAGTCAACTGATTTGATTAAGTAGCTGACTGAGGATTGTTCTTAGGTGATAACTAAAAATAATTCTTCGGGCATAGAAGTGTTAATATTATAAAATGATGTCTGTGCGAAATGCGTACGAGACACTCGATTTACCTTTGGTGCAGGTGTTGATTATGACAGGATATATTCATTCGTTTGAATCCTTCGGTACGGTTGACGGACCGGGAGTAAGATTTGTAGTATTTTTTCAAGGTTGTCCAATGCGTTGCCTTTATTGCCATAATCCTGATACTTGGACTATAGGCAGCGGCACTGAATATACGGCGGAGGCTGTGCTTGAAAAAATGACACGCAATATAGCGTTTTATACAACAGGCGGAATTACCGCAACAGGCGGTGAACCGATGCTCCAGCTTGATTTTTTGATTGAGTTGTTTGAGCTTGCAAAAAAGGAGAATATCCATACTTGTCTTGATACATCGGGAATTATGTTTAATCCTAATGATAGCGAGCGTATGGAAAAGCTTGACCGCCTTATAAAATCTACCGACCTTGTTATGCTTGATATTAAGCATATTGAGGACGAGGAGCATAGAAAGCTTACAGGACATTCAAATAAAAATATTCTTGAGTTTGCAAAGTACCTGAATGAAAATAATGTTCAAATGCGTATTCGTCATGTAATTGTGCCGAAGATTACAGATGAAAAAGAGGAACTCGTTTCTCTTGGTAACTTTCTGAGAAGCTTTAGCAATATTGAAAAAATCGAAGCTTTACCGTATCATACTCTTGGTAAGGTTAAGTACGAAAACTTAGGTATTAAATATCCACTTGGAGATACCGAACAGTTGACAGAAAAGGATGCCGAGAAAGCGTTAGAGCTGATATGTGAGGGTATGAATGGCGGCTGAATCACAAATTATAGTACATCCGATTCCACCGCTGTATGATGAAAATTCAAAAACGCTTATATTAGGCAGTTTTCCGTCTGTAAAATCAAGAGAGTCGCAGTTTTTCTACGGCCATCCGCAAAACAGATTTTGGAAGCTTCTTGCTAAGCTTTATAATGAGGAATTTCCACAGAGCGTAGAGCAGAAAAAAGCTTTTGTTTTAAAAAATAACCTTGCGTTGTGGGATGCTATACATTCCTGTACCATAACAGGCTCAAGTGATAGCTCAATTAAAGATGTAGTGCCAAACGATTTGTCGGCAATACTTAATAATAGTCAGGTGGAAAGAATTTTTACAAACGGTATGCTTTCTTATAAGATGTATATGAAGTATATATTTCCCATTACGGGAATAAAGGCAGTAAGCTTGCCGTCAACAAGTCCTGCAAATGCGGCTTATTCAATTGACAGGCTTGCTGAATATTGGAAAATAATTAAGACATAATAATAACCGCTCGGTTTTTTCTCCGAGCGGTTGTTTGTTTTCTTGTGGGTTTTCTTTTTATGTTTTTAGTATTTATGGGTCGTTTTGCGTAGCATGTTGGGCGGTATTTTGTTGTTTTAGTGCCAAAAATTATTTCGTTTGCGTGGCTTTTTACTGCATAAAAAATAAAAATAAATATACAAGTATTTAACATATTAATTTCTCCTGAATTTCTTCCAAATATTATCTTATTTGCGGTATTGTTCAAAATATCGGCTATTAAAAAGTCGCCATATAAGTTTATTGTCTGTATATTATTATAAAATTAAAGCAGTCCGTTTTTCTGTACTTTGCACGCTTGACATTAAATGTATTGCAGTGAATTTTGCCTAAAAATTGTAAGGTATAAGGCTAAAATAAATGCTTGACAAAACAGAGGCGATTGTATATAATTAGAAACTGTGGGACACTATAATTGCGTGTAATTGCGTGATTTTGTGAACACAAGCTTTGTTTCTAACAAAGCGTTTTATCAATTTCTTAATTTGTTTGAAAGGAGGACAAATATGCCTACATTTAACCAGTTGGTACGCAAGGGCAGAGAGGTAACTGAAAAGAAGGCTAAGGCGCCTGCACTTTTAAAGGGCTGGAACTCTAAGAAGAGAGTTGCTATTAACCAGAGCTCCCCACAAAAGAGAGGTGTTTGTACAGCTGTAAAGACAGCTACACCTAAGAAGCCTAACTCAGCGCTCAGAAAGATTGCAAGAGTAAGACTTTCTAACGGTATCGAAGTCAGTTCCTATATTCCAGGCGTAGGTCACAACCTTCAGGAGCACAGCGTTGTTCTTATTCGTGGTGGCCGTGTTAAGGACTTACCTGGTGTGCGTTACCACATTGTTCGTGGTACACTTGATGCTCAGGGCGTAAACGGACGTATGCAGTCCCGTTCAAAGTACGGTGCTAAGCGTCCAAAGAAAGGTAAATAATAAGGAATTGACAAAACTCTTGACTTAAATAATTTAAGTTCTGCTATGCGGCAGGAACTATTCTATATATAGGTAGAAGTTCTTGTTGGCATACGGGAGTTTGTCGCTTTCGAGTACCTATGATATCTCAATTATTGTGAAGGAGGGAAGCAAAGTGCCAAGAAGAGGTTCTATTGCGAAGCGTGATGTATTACCAGATCCGCTTTATAATTCAAAACTCGTAACTCGTCTTATCAACAACATTATGTACGACGGTAAAAAGGGCGTTGCTCAGAAAATCGTTTACGGTGCATTTGACATTATTGCTGACAAGACAGGTAATAACCCACTTGAGGTTTTTGAGCAGGCTATGGAAAATGTAATGCCTGTTCTCGAAGTAAAGGCTCGCCGTGTAGGTGGTGCCACATATCAGGTTCCTATGGAAGTTCGTCCTGAAAGACGCCAGACACTCGGTTTGCGTTGGATTTCAACTTACTCAAGAGCCAGAAGTGAAAAGACAATGAAGGAAAGACTTGCAGGAGAAATCCTTGATGCTACAAACAGTGCCGGCGGCGCATTCAAAAAGCGTGAAGACACACATAAGATGGCAGAAGCAAACAAGGCTTTCGCTCATTACAGATGGTAATTTTATTTACCTGTGTAATTTTAAGAGGAGGATTTTATGCCAAGACAGGTCTCACTTGAACAGACAAGAAATATCGGTATCATGGCTCACATTGATGCCGGTAAGACTACTACAACAGAGCGTAT
>JAXJSN010000136.1:0-3913 GCA_036310085.1 Ruminococcus sp. | reverse complement strand
CAATTACACATTCCTCCATAGCTCAGTCGGTAGAGCGCATGACTGTTAATCATGATGTCACTGGTTCGAGCCCAGTTGGGGGAGCCAAAAAAGAGTAGCGAAAGCTACTCTTTTTCTTTACCTAAATAGAAATATTTAAGAGTAAAACCCTGCTAAACTAATAGAACAGCTCGAAGGTCTGTGTTAAGAAAACAGTCCGGTGGACTGTTTTTAGCAGACGGGGATTGCAGAACGCAACTCACAGCAACACGCCGTACAGAACGGGGCAGTGTTTATCTCAAAGAAAAACAAGTTGGGGGAGCCAAAAAAGAGTAGCGAAAGTTACTATTTTTCTTTTATCTAAAATTATCTTATGACATAATGTGGTTGTGGGTTAAGACTCTTAACCAAGACAGAAATGCTAGAAAGGCAAGATATGGACGAAAATATGACTGACTAGCAATTTGAAACATATAAGAATAATTAAAAGGAGAGATTTAATATGTATGATTTATTAGAAATTATCAAAGTATGTAGAGAAAATGATATGAAGGAATATGAGAAAAAAGCTTCATATACTAATACGGATATTGGCAAAATAATGATAGTATATACAAGTAAAACATTGCATTCAAGAGATATTGATAATTGGGGTCGTCAAGAAGACGAGGATATGTTTTTAGGTTTGGATGAAACTGGCTGGATAAAATATACTCATAGTATTCAATATGGAACAGGGGAAACAAAAATTGTTTCAGAAAATGTAACAAAAGTTGATGACGAATATATTTATAATTATTTAACTGGGGTTTCGTGTACTAATAAAGAATTTTTGATGTTTATGAAAAATGCTTGTGATTCATATAGTGCGTATTATTAAATACAGATTTATATTTCGACTTGAAAATTTATAAAAGTTACACTTGGTAGGTGAGGTATGAGATAAAAACTATTTTAGTTAAATACATATACCTCATCTTTACTAAAAAGTCTTAATTTGTATATACAATTGAAACTTTTTAGGCATATATTTCAGTTGAATTTCAGTTTGATAATAATTTATAATAAATCATAGAGTCGATTTTATAGAAATATAAGATCGGCTCTTTTTTATGCTAATCGTTTGAAATAGCTGTTGGCATTTTTTAAATATAATGCTGTCTGTATGAACAGTGGGTGAGGTATGCGCCAAAAGCTTAATTGTGTATTATTTCAAGAACTTATTATCAAACTTATTAGTTTTTATGATGAAAAAAGAAAAAACTTAAAAATATTGACATTCTGGCAAGTTTTTATTATACTCTTTCTTGGTAAAATTTTAAATAAGGAAGGTAGAAAATGACTAAAACAAGTAAAATAGTAAGCGTTGTGCTTGCGATTATTCTGTGCTTTATGTTTGTATTATCTATTGTTGATACTAACGAGATGAAACAGAATACAAATTTTAATCAGCAAACTATGCTTACTCATATTGAGAAGCTATCTGAAAATGGTCCTCGTTCACTTTTTGATAAAGAGTCAAATAAAAAGGCGATGGAGTATATTATTTCTCAGGTTGAAAGCTATGGTGTTATAAACAAAGACACTACAGACACACCTGCGTATATGATTCAGGACTTTATTGCAACAGATGATTATGGAAGATATCAGAACTTTTATCTGCAAAACTTAATTGTGCATATTCCGGCTAATGCAGAAAAAACATCAGATGAAGCAGTTATGTTTATGGGACACTTTGACTCTGTTCCTATGTGTGAAGGTGCTTCTGATGATGGTATTGCTTGTGCTACTATGCTTGAAGCTATAAGATATTATCTTGATAAAATGCAAAATGGCTACACTATCTCAAACGATCTTGTTTTTTGCTTTGTTAATGGTGAAGAATACAATCTTTACGGCTCAAAAGCATTTATGAATGAATTTAAAGGTTTTGATAATGTTGTTGAAAGAATAAACTTTGGTACTAACCTCGAATCTCGTGGTACTGACGGTACTCTTATTATGTTTGAAACTGCCGATAATAACTACAACACTATCAAGCTTTTTTCGGAAGTAAACAAAAACATTTTTACCTGTTCGGTTGCAACTATGATATACGATATGATGCCTAATGGTACTGATTTCAGTAATTTTAAGGACAAATATCAGGGCGTAAATATGGCTAATATCAATGGTGGTGAAAATTACCACACTCAAAACGATAGTATTGAAAATATCGGAGAAGTGCACCTTTCACAGCAGGCTCAGATTGTTGATGCTTTAATTGAAAAGCTTGGAAATTATGATATGAATAAGCTTTACGATGCCGAGGAATCTGCGATTTTCTTTTCGTATCTTAATGTCACTACGGTTATTTATAACCACACAATGGTTATAATTTTGGGAGTTATAAGTATATTATTAGTTGCAGTGAATATTATTCTTTCTATCATAAGCAAAAAGAAGAATTTAAAGAAAACTGCAAAATCAATATTAGCTGTTGTTTGTGGATTTATTCTTACGGCTGGTATAACTTATCTTTGCTATTATATTTTCCAGTTTATTGCTTTTTTGACAGGTGCAATAGACTTCAATATGATTGGAACTATTACATATTCAAATGTTGCAATTGTTATCGGTATAGGTCTGCTTGCTTTGGCAGTTTCCGTAATTACTACACACTTTGCCTGTAAGTGGCTTAAAATTGAATGTCGTGATATTACAAGGGCTTTTGCTTATATTCACGCTTTCCTTGGTGCTGCTATCTCATTTGCATTAGCTGATGCAAGTTATTTGTTTGTATTCAGCGGTATTATGCTTATGATTAATGAGTTGATTATTACTATTAACAAAAAGACTGATTTTTCAAAATACCATATTGATTTGCTTGCTACTGCTTTTAACTTGCCAATTATGATTCCTATAATATTCCTTGCGACATCAGCATTAGGTTTGACTATGGCTTATGTATACGGTCTTGTGTTTGCTTTAGCGATATTCAATGTTGGTGTAGCTATTACTCCGATTTGCAAATATTTTTCAATTAAGTCGGTAGTATCTGCAATTAAGAAAAAGGAAATAAAAGTATCACCGGCTCGTGGCGGAATTTCAATTTTGCTTGTAGCTATGCTTATTTTCCTTTCAGTATGCTTTATGAAGCCTAATGCATATGTTAATTTACAGGGCAAGCAGAGTATTCCAACCCTTCCGTACGATGATGCACTTGTTTATACTAGTAATATAAATGGTAAGAGTGAATACAGAATCTGTGACCTTAATGCTTATAAAGCGTTAAAGAAATACGCACCTGAAATGGAATATGATGGAGTAAATTACGCTGGTCAGGGTGAAAAAGCAGATATTGAGCTTAAAGCTCTTGGAACCGTTTCAAAAAATGTTCTTAATGTTAAGAAAAACACTGACGAGTCAATTGTGCATCTTAACTTTAAAAATATTAAAGCAGAGTCATTTACGGTTGATGATGGTATTACAACCCAAACTTACAAATTCGATGAATCTGAAATCTATGTAATAGTTCTACACAGCGATTGCGTTGTTACACTTAACGGCGGCAATGCTGATGTAGAATACATAGAAGTTTTAAGAGATTACGAATCTTTGATACCTTCAGAATATGAAAACGACACAGAAAAGCTTCATTTTAACTTGTGGCTTACAGCAGAATTTAATCTCTAAATCAAAAAAGTGCAGTCTAACTGATGTAGTTTAGACTGCACTTTGTTTTTTATCTTTCATAGCAAATTGCTTGATTTCGCTCGGAAATCAAAGTTATTAAATAATAAGGTGCTATAAAGGCTCCTTTATTAAAGGAGCTGGGCAGCGAAGCTGACTGAGGATTGAAAAAAGATAGCAGATGGTAGAGTAGGGTAGAAAAGTAAATATTAAAATACTTACCTTAGATAATGAAAATACCACGCACAAGCCTTGCAATCCT
>JAXJSN010000135.1:0-4756 GCA_036310085.1 Ruminococcus sp. | reverse complement strand
GCAGATTTTTAAATGTTTACTGAATCAAAATCCCAGATTTTGAGCCAAAACACAATTATTATTGGGTTTTGGTAAAACACCGACGGCGTGTCGGTGTTTATTCAGTACACATTATATAAAATACTTTATTTTACTATTGACTCATATACCCCTAGGGGGTATAATATTTGTAAACAATTTTTTAGAGGTGCATATGGAAAAAGAATGTTGTTGCAGTAAAAAAACTAAAGAACGGACTGACGAGGAATACAAAAAACTTATCAATCGCCTTAATCGTATTGAGGGTCAGGTTCGTGGTGTTAAAGGTATGGTAGAGAAAAATGCCTACTGTACGGATATAATAGTTCAGGTATCGGCAATTAATGCAGCTCTTAACTCTTTTAATAAGGAGTTGTTAGCAAATCACATACGAACTTGTGTTGTTGATGATATAAAAGATGGTAAGGATGATACATTAGATGACCTTATTAATACTTTGTCAAAACTAATGAAGTAAAGGAGAATATTATGAGGCATTTTAATATTACAGGTATGACTTGTGCCGCCTGCAGTGCAAGAGTAGAAAAAGCTGTAAAAAAGCTTGACTCGGTAGATTCCTGCTCTGTAAACTTACTTACAAATTCTATGAGCGTTGACGGAAGTGTTTCTACTGATGATATTATAAAAGCTGTAACTGCTGTAGGTTATGGTATTGAACTGAAGGGGAGTAAAACTAAAAATAATACAAATGCTGAAGTGCCAGATAACAAAAGTACAGTCAAGCTTTTAAAAAACAGACTTATTGCTTCGCTTATTTTTCTTGTAGTGCTTATGTATATTTCTATGGGATACTCAATGTTAGGGCTTGTGCTTCCATCATTTGTTTCGCAAAATTATCTTGCTATTGCATTGCTACAGCTTATACTTACAGCGATTGTACTGGTGATAAATCAAAGATTTTTTATAAGCGGATTTAAGGGACTTATTAATAAAGCCCCTAATATGGATACGCTTGTGTCCCTTGGTTCAGGTGCATCGTTTATTTACAGTATGGTTGTTGTTTTTGCAATGACAGATGCTCAGATTAACGGCAATATTGATTTAGCTGTACATTATTTACACGAGCTTTATTTTGAATCCTCTGCAATGATTCTTACATTAATTACAGTTGGTAAGATGTTGGAAGCCTATTCAAAGGGCAAAACAACAGATGCTATTAAGGGACTTATGAACCTTGCACCTAAAACAGCTACACTTTTAAAAAATGATAATGAAGTGTCAGTACCGATAGATGAAGTGCAAAAAGATGATATATTTATTGTCAGAACAGGTGAGCGTGTTCCTGTTGACGGTATTGTTATTGAGGGTTCAGGCTCGGTTGATGAATCAGCCATAACAGGTGAAAGTATTCCTGTTTTTAAAGAACAAGGCGCTAAGGTTATTGGTGCAACAATAAATCAATCCGGATACATCAAGTGTCGTGCTACTGATGTCGGTGAAGATACTACGCTTTCTCAAATAATAAAAATGGTAACGGATGCATCTGCTACTAAAGCTCCTGTTGCTAAGCTTGCAGATAAGGTATCGGGTGTATTTGTTCCCATAGTAATTGCTATTGCTGTTGTTACAATTGCAGTATGGTTATTATCAGGTCAGACAATTGGATACTCGCTCGCAAGGGGAATATCAGTACTTGTTATAAGCTGTCCTTGTGCGTTGGGTCTTGCTACTCCTGTTGCAATAATGGTAGGTAACGGAGTAGGTGCAAAAAAAGGAGTGCTTTTTAAAACAGCTCGTTCTCTTGAAGAAACCGGCAGGGTTAGTATTGTTGCTTTAGATAAAACAGGTACAATAACAGAAGGTAAGCCTGTAATAACAGATATATTTACTTGCAAAGATATAAGTGAAACAAATCTTTTGCAAAAAGCTTATTCTTTAGAAAAATACAGCGAACATCCGCTTGCAAAGGCAATAGTTGAAGAATGTAAGGCTAGAGGAATTAAATCTGAAAAGATAACAGATTTTGATGTAATTGCCGGTAAGGGGTTAAGCGGTAATATCGGTAAAAATAAAATCTATGGAGGAAATTTAAAGTATATAAAACAATACTGTGATATACCTGTATATATTAATGACGAGGCAATAAAATTATCTGAGCAAGGTAAGACTCCTTTATATTTTGCAGAAAATAATAGTTTAATCGGAGTTATAGCTGTTGCTGATACTATTAAAGATGATAGTGCCGCTGCGATAAAAGAGCTTCAAAATATGGGCATTACCGTAGTTATGATAACAGGAGATAATGAGCGTACAGCAAAGGCGGTAGGAGATTTTGCCGGAGTTGATAAGGTATATGCCGGTGTTTTGCCTGATGAAAAAGAAAAAATAATCAAAGCGTTAAAAGACTACGGCAAGGTTGCAATGGTTGGTGATGGTATTAATGATGCACCTGCACTTACAAGTGCAGATACCGGTATTGCTATCGGTACAGGTACAGATATAGCAATTGATGCGGCTGATGTAGTACTTATGAAAAGCAAACTAAGTGATGTGCCTGCAGCTATAAGATTAAGCAGAGCGACACTTAAAATTATTCGTGAAAATCTGTTTTGGGCTTTTATCTATAATATTATAGGTATTCCGCTTGCGGCAGGTGTATGGATACCGTTGCTTGGCTGGCAACTAAATCCTATGTTTGGTGCAGCGGCAATGAGTCTGTCAAGCTTTTGTGTAGTATCAAATGCTTTAAGGCTGAATTTTGTTAATATATACAGCACAAAACACGATAAAAAAATAAAGCGGTCAACAACCGTAAATTATATTACAAAGGAGAATAAAACTATGGAAAAGACAATTAAAATTGAAGGTATGATGTGTCCTCATTGTGAGGCGGCTGTTAAAAGCTGTCTTGAAGCACTTGAAGAGGTGAATAGTGCAGAGGTAAGCCACAAAACCAATACAGCGGTACTTACTCTTAATGCGGAGATTTCTGATGAAACTCTCAAAAAAGTCATTGAAGATAAGGGTTATAAGGTAATTGAATAATTTTAAAAAGGTTTGGGTATTCGAATAATTCGGATACCCTTTTTACTTTATAAAAAATTGTTTGTTAACGCTCAAATATAAAGTATTAATATTTTTTGGTACTATCTATGTAAATTACAAGCAAGGTGATTGCACTTGACAAAAATATGCAGATGTGATATATCTAACTTCATATTTGTTTGTTGGAGATGCAGTATGAAAATAGGACTTTCTGAACATTTTACTTTTTCAAAATTACTTAGATTTGTATTACCATCAATTGTTATGATGATATTTACTTCAATTTACGGAGTAGTTGATGGTTTATTTGTTTCTAATTATGCAGGAAAAACTGCTTTTGCAGCGGTTAATTTTATAATGCCGTTTCTAATGATGCTTGGCTCAATTGGTTTTATGGTAGGTACAGGTGGCAGTGCGATTGTTGCAAAAACTCTTGGAGAGGGCCAAAAAAAGAAAGCATCACAATATTTTTCTTTGTTTGTCTATATAACATTAGCGGTAGGGGTATTTCTAAGTATAACAGGAATAATTTTTATAGAAAATATTGCTTCGCTTTTGGGGGCGGAGGGTGAATTGCTTGAAAATTGCGTGTTATACGGCAGAATTATCTTGCTTACACTTCCTGCTTTTATGTTACAGAATGTATTTCAAAGCTTTTTTGTTACAGCAGAAAAACCGCATTTTGGATTGTTATTTACTATAGGTGCCGGTGTTGCAAATATGATTTTAGATTATATATTTGTTGCAGTTTTAGGTTTTGGAATAGTCGGTGCGGCAGTAGCTACTTGTACGGCTGAGATAATTGGTGGTTTTCTACCGTTGTTATATTTCTTTTCTAAAAATACCAGCTTGTTAAGACTTGGCAAAACTAAGTTTTATGGTGCAATGCTTTTAAGAGCCTGTCTTAATGGTTCTTCTGAGTTTTTGACAAATATATCAATGTCGCTTGTAAATATGATTTATAATATTCAGCTTATGAAATATGCAGGTGAAAACGGAGTTGCGGCATACGGTGTTGTAATGTATGTCAACTTTATTTTTGTATCAATATTTATCGGATATTCAATTGGCAGTGCACCGATTGTCGGTTTTCATTATGGTGCCGGTAATCACACCGAACTTAAAAATCTGCTAAAGAAAAGCTTAATTTTGGTTGCTGTATTTGCGTGCGTGCTTTCAATTATCTCAAAGCTTTTGGCTGCTCCTTTGGCAAATATTTTTGTTGGTTATGATACCGCTCTTTATGAATTAACCGTGACAGCCTTTACAATTTATTCAATGAGTTATTTCTTAATGGGATTTAATATTTATGCTTCATCATTTTTTACTGCTCTTAATAACGGTGTAGTATCGGGTGTAATTTCATTTTTAAGAACACTTGTTTTTCAGTTAATAGTTGTATTATTATTGCCTTTGCTTTTGGGAATTGATGGAATCTGGATGTCCGTTGTTGTAGCTGAGTTGCTTGCTTTTGTTGTTTCTGTTATATTTTTAGTGGTTATGAAAAAACGGTATCATTATTAACTGGATTTATCGGTATAATTAAAATTAAAAATAAACTCTCAAAATTAGGCTTTATTAATTTTGAGAGTTTATTTTACTTTAGCGTATGAAATGTAGGTTTGTCAATGATGTGTTACAAAATTAGAAAACTTCACCAGTAGACAAAAAAGCTTTAATATAATCAGCAGGAGAGTTCCAATTTAAAGGGCGAATAGGGAATTTGTTATAT
>JAXJSN010000134.1:0-7690 GCA_036310085.1 Ruminococcus sp. | reverse complement strand
TGTTTCCGTTCGGCTTTGGGCTTTCAAATCTTGAAACAATGTCTTTAAGTTCCAAACTCCCACCGCCTTATATAATCTTTCTGATACCGTTATCGGATGCAGGGTGTGTGTTCGCTCTGAATTTGTCTGCATCAGGGTTTGTCAGGTACTCAATGAGTAAATCAAGGTTGATAAGAAGCTTTTTGCCTGCCTGTACTCTTGGTAATACTCCTGATAATGCAAGCTGTCTGATGTGGTATTCTGTTACGGCTGTGTGTTCGTCAAGAGCTTTAAGCTCTGCCGCTGCTTCTTTAATTGTTCTCATTCGTGGTAACTTTATATTACTTTTGTTAATTTGTGGTAACTCAAATTTATGTATGTTATTTTCCATTCATTTTATTCCTTTCGGTGTAATTTAAAGTATTTACAGTTTTAAGGAATGTGTTATAATGTCCGTAGGACTGTAAACTTTTTGCTTGTGGTTGCGGTCTTAGCCGTTTGTTGTGTTAGTAGCACTGCAAGCGGCGTTTTCTTTTTCTGCGGCGATTTGGTCGATGATACTGAATATCTTTTCTTTTTCGTCCTGTGGGAGTTCCTTACGGAGTTTGCGGCTGAAATTACCGTCATTTATTCCGAGGTATAAAGCTATTTCCCATAATTTTACGCTTTGTTTCTTTGCTGCCTGCCTGATGTCATTGTTTGCTTTCATACATTAGCCCCTTTTCTAAAAATTGTTGTTGACACACAGTAACTTATTTGTTACACTAATATTATAATGCAACAACAATAACAATGTCAACAATAATGTTACAAAAAAATAAATTGCAACTTATTTGTTGCGAGAGGTGTAAATAAATGCATAATATCAACAAATATAAAATCGGTGAAAGAATAAGGGAACTTAGAGAAGAGGCAGAAGAAACACAAGCAGACTTGGCAAATTTACTTGGGGTAAAAAGGCAGATTGTATCATATTTTGAAAATGGAGCCAGAATACCTAATACAGAACAAGTAGTTGTTATTGCAAGTCATTACAATACAACGACTGATTATTTGCTTTGTTTAACAGATGAAGCTACAACAAACAAAGATATACAGTTTATCAACAACTATACAGGACTTGATGAAAATTCGATAGAAACCTTGCATAGATTAAAAAGTGAAAGCGTAAAGGGATTTAATCAAACGATTAAAAACATAGCCGCTCATTTATGCGGAAAAAGGTCACAAGATGCTAAAACTGATTTATTGTTTATCAATACGTTTATAAATTCACCATTTAACTCGGTTTATAATCATCCTGACAGCTATTTGTATGAATACTGTTGTAAATTAGAGGAATGTATAGCATTGTATGATCAGGTAATGAATTTTGAAATACAAGATGATATGGATACCTCTGCATTGTTCAGTAAGTGGAATGAGTTTCACGATAATATAAGCAATTTGAAAAAGAAAATCAGGGTTGATAAGTATCTTATTACAGATGATTTTGATGATGTGTTGGAGTATTTTGTGGGTGATATGTTAAGCGAAATTAAAAGCAAAGATGAGATTGTCAGAGAAAAACTCAATTCAATGTATCAGATTATTGCAAAAGGTGCAGGTGATGAATAATGCCAACAATCCGAAAACGTAACAACAGCTATGAAATAGTGGTATCGTGTGGCTATGACATAAACCACAAGCAGATATGCCGCAGAATGACATACAAACCTGAGCCGAATATGACCACAAGGCAGATTGAAAAGGAAGTGCAGCGGCAAGCGGTGTTGTTTGAGGAGCAATGTGCAAAAGGTCTTGTAATGGATGGTAAAATAAAATTTATAGACTTTGCCGCTGAGTGGTTCAAACATAAAAAGAACGATTTACGCCCTAAGACATATGCCAGATACGAAAGTATGCTACCTCGTATAAATGCCGCAATAGGACATATGAGAATCGACCGCATACAGCCACAGCATTTATTAAGCTTTTATGAAAATCTTGCAGAGGGCGGCATTAGACAAGACACAAAGTATAAATGCACGATTGACCTTAACAATTATCTTGAAACAAACAAGCTGACAAGAGCTGAGTTTTCACGCATTACAGGAGTTCCGACAAGCTCTATAACATCAATTAAACAAGGTAATAATTGCACCCTGTCCACAGCTCAGAACATAGCTAAAGGCTTAAATATTCCGCTGCAAGATGTTTTTATTCCGGTAAACATAGATAAGTCCTTGTCATCAAAAACAGTATTGCACCACCACAGGCTTATATCATCAATACTTAGTACGGCAGTTGAGTGGGGTGCGTTATTTTCAAATCCTTGTGACCGTACAAAACCGCCACGAACAGAGCGAAAAGAGCCGAAATATCTTGACGAAGTACAAGCGGCAACCTTACTCGACCTTTTAGAAACTGAAAACACAGCATACAAAACAATGATTAGGTTATTGTTGTTTACAGGTTTAAGACGAGGGGAATTGCTTGGTCTTAAATGGGACGATGTGAATTTTGATGTATGCACCTTGCAGGTGTGCCGTTCCTCTTTGTATCTTCCTGATAAAGGCATATTTGAAGATGAAACAAAAAACGCAACATCAAATCGTATAATAAAATTATCTCAAACAGCGATTAATGACCTTAAATCTTATAAAGTGTGGCAATTAGAACAGCAATTGATAATGGGTGACCGTTGGGCAAATAACGACCGAATATTCACCACAGAGGATGGATATCCATTACACCCGGATACGCTTTCAAGGTGGTTTGCAAAATTCATAAAAGCACACAGCGACAAGCTTCCACCGGTTACAATTCACTCATTGCGACACACTAACGCAACATTGCAGATTGCAGGCGGTGTTCCTCTTACAACTGTTGCAAAGCGTTTAGGACACGCAGACACCGTAACCACAAGCAAAATATACGCTCACGCTATCAAGTCAGCAGATGAAGCGGCAGCGGAAACACTCGAAAATCTTCTTGCACCAAATCAAAATAGAAATGTAGGCTAAATAAAAAGGCTATGCACCCAAATAATAGAGTGTATAGCCTTTAATATTGCATATATCTATGCAATTATCTTTTAGTATTTTGAAGTAATTTTAAGTAATTTTTAATAGCGATAAATGGCAAATAAATGGCAACTCGTCATTTTTGCGTGTTTAAGACAAAAAGAAAAACGGCTCAAACTCAGTGTTCAAGCCGTTTTTAGTGGTTGCGGGAGCCGGATTTGAACCGACGACCTTCGGGTTATGAGCCCGACGAGCTACCTAGCTGCTCTATCCCGCGATATTTATTTTTACTTTCTCTCAGAAAGCTTAATCATTATAGCATACACAAACATCTTTGTCAATAGTTAATTTTGATTTTTTAAAAACTTTTTTAGGATTAAAATAAAAATAATTTTACTGTGGTTGAAAAAATTGCTTGCGTTACGAAAAATCTTTACCATAATACTCTGATATAAAAGGTTTATTTTATAAGGCACTTGCCTTATATGGTTGGAAAGAGCAACTTTATTTTATCGTTAGCAATTTTTTCATTGCAATAAACAAAATTAAATTCTCCTACAATATGAATATCCTCAACACTAAAGGTTGTAAGCATACTGTTACTAAGTGCTACCGGCTCATAAGCAAAGGTTATAGCGTTATCCAAAGCGACCATTTCGGAAATTACGGAAAAGTTGCTTACGGATATACACCTTTTATAGCTTTCTATCCCCCATCCAAGGCTATTAATTGCCTGTTCTAAAAGCAACCTTGTACCTGAACCATATTCTCTTAAAATTAATGTTTCTTTCATAGTATCTGCAAGCATTACCTTTTTATTAGCAAACGGGTGATTTTTTGAGCATATACCCACAAAGTTTTCTGTCTTAAAAAGCTTGTACTTATACCTTGTTTTATCAAACACGCCCTCTATAATCGCAAAATCAAGCTCGGAGTTTTCAAGCTTGCTCAATAAATTTTCCGTATTGTCTATATCAAGATTTATGCTGTGACTGTTATCTTTTAGAAATTCTCTCACCTGTGGGGTTATAACAAACTCCCCTATCGTCTTTGTTGCTCCTACATCAAGGTGTATTTTATCCTGCTTTTTAAGGCTATTAAAAATTTCTTGTTCCTCTGCAGTAATGCTTTCGATATGCTTTTTCAAGCTTTCAGCGGCGAGTGTTCTGCTAAGAGTTTTTCCGTTGTACTCGAATAGTTTTACTCCATAATAATTTTCTATAAAATGTATATGCTGAGTAACACCGGGCTGTGTCATATTAAGCAATTGAGCGGTTATTCTGTAATTCATCACTTTATATAATGTAAGAAATGTTTTTATTCTGTAATCAAGCATTTTGCACCCCATAATTTTATATTATCAACTTATAATAAATAATAATTTGATTTTATCATAAAAGAAATATATAATCAAGCATATAACTTAAGAAAGCGTGTTTGTTATGAAAAAATCCTTTATCAATATTTCAAAAGCTTTGCCCGGAATAGGTGTTTCGATAGCAATTGCACTTGTTGCGACTTTTATAGAAAGTATACTGCCTATACATATAATCGGCGGTGCTGTAATTGCAATGCTTATCGGTATGCTTATTAATCATTTTGCAAGGGATACTGTGGTACTTAACAAAGGCATAAAATTCACTTCAAAGAAAATACTTAAAATCGCAATAGTTCTTCTTGGTCTTTCGCTTAACATAAACACAGTTCTGACTGTCGGTAAAATGTCGCTTGTAGTTATGATATTTACACTTCTGACTTGTTTTGGCGGTGGTTATTTTATCGGAAAAGCATTGGGTCTTAACTGGAAGCTGTCTAACCTAATATCAGCAGGCACAGGCATATGCGGCGGCTCGGCTATTGCGGCAATTGCCCCTACTATAGAAGCCGATGACAACGATGTGGCCTATGCGATGTCTGCTACATTTCTTTTTGATATGGCAATGATATTTTTATTTCCGATAATGGGACAGGCGTTAGGTATGAGCGATCAGGCTTTTGGCATTTGGGCAGGTACTGCCGTAAACGACACCTCGTCCGTAGTTGCAACAGGCTACGCTTTTTCTGAGGCAGCAGGCGATTTTGCTACAATGGTTAAGCTTACAAGAACGCTGTCTATTATACCAACCGTAATTATATTTGCGTTTATTAATCTTAAGCTTAAACATCGCAACACTTCACTTATCGACAAAGATATGAAAGTAAATGTAAAATTCACAAAAATATTTCCTTGGTTTATTTTAGGCTTTCTTGGAATGGTAGTTATAGCAAGTGTTTTTACAATTCCCGAAGCTGTTACATCAACAACAAAAGCATTAAGTAAATTCCTGATGGTTTGTGCCTTAGCCGCTATTGGCTTAAACACCTCTTTTAGCAGTATGAAAAAAGCAGGTATTCGCCCTATGCTCCACGGGTTGATAGTATCGGTGTTAGTAGTGATTGTTGCATTGGTTGTTGAGATTGCGTTAGGCATTGTATAAATAAATCCTGTTATATTTTAATACTTATACTAATAACAAATTGTCATTTCAAATCAGCAAAAGGTAATAAAATACAAACTGTATTGCAATTTGCTTTTTGAATTGGTATAATATTAAACATAAGTATTTTATTACCTATAAAGGAGGAATTATTTATGTGTCAGAAAAAACCTTACTATATCACAACACCTATTTATTATCCATCAGGTAATCCGCATATCGGTCACTGCTACACTACTGTTGCGTGTGACTCAATTGCTCGTTATAAAAGAATGCAGGGTTACGATGTAATGTTTTTAACAGGTACAGACGAACACGGCTTAAAAATTGAGCAGAAAGCCGCTGAAAAGGGTATAACTCCAAAGCAATATGTTGACGAAATCGTTGAGATTTTTAAGAATCTTTGGAATTTTATGAATGTTGATTATGACAGATATATTCGTACAACCGACGATTATCATATCGAAACAGTTCAAAAGATTTTCAAAGAGCTTTACGACAGAGGTTATATTTACAAGGGCGAATATACAGGCAAGTATTGTACTCCTTGCGAAAGCTTTTGGACTGAAAGTCAGCTTGTTGACGGAAAATGTCCTGAATGTGGCAGAGAAGTTACAGAAGCTAAAGAAGAAGCATACTTCTTTAAGATGTCTCCTTTTGCTGACAGAATTGAAAAGCTCCTTACAGAAACAGATTATCTACAGCCAAAAACTCGTGCGGTTGAGCTTGTAAACAACTTTATTAAGCCCGGTCTTGAGGATTTATGTGTTTCAAGAACTACATTTAAATGGGGTATCCCCGTTACCTTTGATGAAGGTCATGTAGTTTATGTTTGGATTGATGCTCTTTCTAACTATATTTCCGCACTTGGTTTCTATAACGAAGAATATAACGATTACGACAAATTCTGGCCTGCTGATGTTCATATGGTTGCTAAGGATATTATGCGTTTTCACGCTATTATCTGGCCTGCAATGCTTATGGCTCTTGAATTGCCGCTTCCAAAGCATTTAGCTGTTCACGGTTGGATTACATTTAACGGTCAAAAAATGTCAAAATCTCTTGGTAATGTTGTTGACCCATTAGTGCTTGGTGAGCGTTATGGTGCAGATGCAATCCGTTACCACATTTTAAGAGAAATGGCTCTTGGTGCAGACAGCTCATTCTCCAACGAAATTATGATTAACAGAATTAACTCTGACCTTGCAAACGGCTTTGGTAATCTTGTTTCAAGAACTGTTGCAATGGTAGAAAAGTATTTTGACGGTAATTTGCCTGTTGACAGAGAAGAAGGCGAGTTTGATAACGAGCTTATTGCAGAGGCTACTGCTTTGCGTGCATCTGTTGATAATTTTATAGATAAAACTCAGCTTAATAATGCACTTGCAGAGATATTTAAGGTTGTATCTCGTGCAAATAAATATATTGACGAAACAGCTCCTTGGGTTATTGCTAAGGACGAAAATAAACGTGCAAGACTTGCTACTGTTCTGTATAATCTTCTTGATACTATTAGAATTATTGCGACTTTACTTTCTGCATTTATGCCTGAAACAATGCCTAAGGCTCTTAATCAGATTGGTGCTTGTTCAAAGTGTGCTAGCTATGAAAATGCTGATAAGTTCGGTATGCTTCCGGCTGATGTTAAGGTTAATAAGGGAGATGTATTGTTCCCAAGAATTGATGTTGAAAAGGAAATTGAAGAGCTTAATAAGTTTATTAAGAACGCTGATGCTGAAAGCGAAGAAACTAAAAAGCTAAGAGAAGAAATTGAAGGCATTGCTCAGATTGGTATTGATGATTTCTTTAAGGTTGATTTGAGAGTTGCTGAAATTAAAGCCTGCGAGCCTATTAAAAAGGCGAAGAAGCTTTTAAAGCTTTCTCTTTTTGACGGCGTTAAGGAAAGAACTGTTGCCAGCGGTATTGCTAAGTTTTATAAACCGGAAGAGCTTATTGGCAGAAAGGTTATTCTTGTTTCAAACCTTAAGCCTGCAAAGCTTTGCGGTGTAGAAAGCTTTGGTATGATTCTTGCGGCTACTTGTGGCGAAGATGTAAAGGTTATTTTTGTTGATGATATGCCGGCAGGTGCAAAAATCAGCTGATAATTTATAATACAAATCCTATACTATACTAAATTAAGGCTGTCTTCGGTCAGCCTTAATTTTATATCTATAAAAATTTGTTGGTATAAATTACTCTACAATCAAGATTTTTCAATCCTCAGTCAGC
>JAXJSN010000133.1:0-11693 GCA_036310085.1 Ruminococcus sp. | reverse complement strand
TCAACCCCTTTTTTAACTTTTTTAAAAGTTTTTTCGTGGTTTTCATTCTTTCTTCGCTCTCTTGCGACAGCTTTGCTATTATAACAGATACTTTTTCATTTTGCAACCCCTTTTTTGAAATTTTTTTAATTTTTTTTACTTATTTTTCCACCATACTACATATAGTGATTTTATATTTATCAACCACAATTAACAGATTAATTTATTATATCTCATTATCTTAATTTATGGTATAATGTATATTACATTTAATAAAAGTTACTTTATGAGGTTATTTATGAATATCTTATACTCTGATAACAATATAATTGTTTGTATTAAGCCTGTCGGGGTTGATTCCGAAAAACAGCTTCCCGAACTTCTTAAAACTCAATTGGGCGGTGACATATATACTGTACATCGTCTTGATTTAAATGTAGGCGGTGTTATGGTATATGCTCGCAAGAAACAATCCGCTGCACAATTCTCAAAAATTATTCAGGATGGACTAATGGTTAAAGAATACCTTGCCACCGTTCACGGAGTTCCACCCGAAAGCGGCGATTGGGAGGATTTACTTTTTAAAGACTCAAGAAAAAACAAAGTTTTTGTTGTTAAAAGAATGCGAAACGGAGTTAAGAAAGCTCGACTTGAATTTACTCGTCTTAGCGATGGCGAATATTCCAAGGTACATATAAGATTACATACAGGTCGCAGTCATCAAATTCGTGTGCAATTTGCAAGCAGAGGTTATCCACTTGTAGGTGATCATAAATATGGTTCTAAAGCAAAGAAAACTTCTCCTATGCTTTTTTCTTGTAAAATAACATTTCCTTACCAAGGAAAAACTGTCAGCTTTGAAGCCACACCTGATTGGTAGCTTTATTCTTTTAGCTTAAACCTAAAAATCATTAAATCATTATTAATTAATTTGTTTGCTTTGCCGTTTTACTTCAAATAGCTCATTCTTTACTCAATCTTTACCACTTAAATGCTATAATCGGACAAAAAGGGCCAATTAAGAAATCGCCCTCATACTTCGAAAGGATTGATGTTAGATATTTTAATATTTCATCACCAAATATATTAATTATAGTTTTTTAAACAATTTAAGGTAGGTTTAAATTATGAGTATTTTTGATGTATTAACGCTTATCGGCGGACTTTGTCTGTTTTTGTTTGGTATGAACATAATGGGTCTTGCCCTTGAAAGACGAGCAGGCAGTAAATTACAGACTATTTTGGGAAAAATGACTACAAATAAATTTGCAGGTCTTTTTACAGGTCTTGGTGTAACTTCTATTATACAAAGCTCCTCTGCAACAACTGTTATGGTTGTAGGTTTTGTAAACTCCGGTCTTATGACTCTTAAGCAAGCTATTAATGTAATTATGGGTGCTAATATTGGTACTACTGTTACCGCTTGGATTTTAAGCTTAGGCGGAATTGAAAGTGACAATCTTTTTGTTCAGCTTTTAAAACCAACTTCATTTACACCTGTTCTTGCTCTTATAGGTATTATCTTTTATATGTTCTGCAAAAGCGATAAGAAAAAAGATACTGGTATGATTCTCTTAGGTTTTGCAGTTCTTATGTTTGGTATGGATTCAATGACTAATTCCGTATCAGACCTTGCAGATATTCCTGCTTTCCAAAATCTTTTCATTATGTTTAAAAATCCTATTCTCGGTGTTTTTGCCGGTGCAATTCTTACAGCTATTATCCAGTCAAGTTCTGCTTCTGTTGGTATTTTACAGGCTTTAGCTATGACAGGTGCTGTTTCATACGGTGCAGCTATTCCGATTATTATGGGACAGAATATTGGTACTTGTATTACCGCTATTCTTTCTTCATTCGGCACAAACCGTAATGCTAAGCGTGCCGCTCTTGTTCACCTTTCTTTTAACATTATAGGTACAGTAGTATGGTTGACTACATTCTGCATTGTTAATGCTATTTTTGCACCTGCATTATTTGGTGAATCAGCTTCACTTTCGGGCATCGCAGTTGCTCACTCTGCATTTAACATTTTGTGTACAATTATTCTTTTACCAATGTCATCTATTCTTGAAAAGCTTGCATATAAGCTTGTTCCCGAAACAAAGCTACCTGAAACATACACAGAACTCGATGAGCGTTTACTTGCGACCCCTGCTGTTGCTCTTGAACGCAGTCACAATGTAGCTATTGATATGGCTAATGTCGCATTTACTTCTTTAAAAAACAGTATTGAATGTTTAAAGTCTTACACACCTGAGCTTGCGGCATCAGTAAGAGAAGACGAGGACAAAACCGATCACTACGAGGATATTATTGGTACTTATCTTGTAAAGCTAAGCTCAAATCAGTTAAGCGACCACGACAGCACCGAGGCGGCTAAGCTTCTTAAAATTATCGGTGATTTGGAAAGGATTTCCGACCACGCCGTAACACTTATTGCTTCTGCCGAAGAAATGAACACAAAGAAATTAACATTTTCTAAGCCTGCTATTGCCGAGCTTAACAATTTAATGAATGCAGTTGAAAAGATAATTGATTTAACAGCAAGTGCATTTACGGACAGCGACATTACATCTGCCTCTAAAATAGAACCACTTGAGCAAATTATAGATAAGCTCAGAGATAATATGCGTAACAGTCATATTCAAAGATTACAGCAAGGTGCTTGCAGTATTGAAACCGGCTTTATCTGGGCAGATATTTTAACAAACCTTGAACGCACCTCTGACCATTGCTCAAATATTGCAGGCTGTGTAATTGATACTAAGGAGCGTAGCTTTAATACACACGAATCTTCAAGAGCATTGAAAACTGATAATACTGAGTTTAAAAAACAGTATTCAATTTATGCCGCAGAATACAATGTAAAATAATATATTTTCTTTTAAACCTTCTACGACCGTTTTCTGATAAACCTTTATATATAAATTTTCTATAAATTTCAAAAAATAATTGACTATATTTAGATTATATATTATAATTTAGTCTATAATATAATATGTACTGAACAAACACTGGCACACTGTCGGCGTTTTGCCAAAACTCAATAAAAATGTGTTTTGCTCAAAATCTGCGATTTTGATTCAGTAAACATTCAATAATCTGCCTCTTGAACATTTTAACAAGTTGTAATATTGTTTGGCAGATTATGATATTATTTAAATACAATTATATTAAAGGAGATTTTTATTATGAAATACGAATGTACTGTATGCGGTTGGATTTACGACGAAGCTCTTGGTGATCCTGACAACGGTATTGAGCCGGGTACAAAATTTGAGGATCTTCCTGATGATTTTGTATGCCCTCTTTGCGGTGTAGGTAAAGAAGATTTCAGCGAAGCTGAGTAATTAGGAGGTACTTAAAATGATTGAAAATTATATGGTTTGTAATTGCAAGCAAGTAAGCTATGCAGATATTTCTGATGCTTTGCATAATCACAACAAGTTTGATGATGTTATTCAGGCATTTGAAGATGTTCAAAAGGTTACACATTGCTCAACAGGTTGCGGCGGTTGCCATGACAAAGTAATGGATGTAATATCTGAAATTATGATGGGTCATTCTGCCCAAGGCTAATTATAATATTAACGCTCCGATATAACAGAAGTTTTATCTGTACATCGGAGCGTTTTATTTTACAATTATCTGCCGGATAAATCTGCAAGGAGTATTTTAATATGAAGAAACCCCCTTCGTACATAAAAAAGCGAGTATCTCGTATACATTTCGGACAAACAGCGTCATATGATTTTAACACTTCCAAACCCGAGCGTAACCGAGAAATTTCCTTTAAACTAAAAAACACACTGATTACAATAATCATATTTGCCATAACAATTTTTGCAAGTATAATATTGCAGAATATATTTAATGTGCAAGAACACATAACCACAATATTTGTTTTTGCCGTATTTTTAATATCGCTAACTACAGACGGTTACATTTACGGCATAGCATCTGCATTTTTATCGGTTCTTGCGATTAATTATGCTTTTACATTTCCTTTTTTTGCATTAAATTTTACAATCCCCGTTAATCTCACCTCTGCAATAATTATGATAATAGTTGCAATTCTTACAAGTACATTAACAACCAAATTAAAACATCACGAATCAATTAAAGCTGAAAGCGAAATGGAGCATATGCGTGCAAATCTGCTTCGTGCAGTTTCGCACGACCTAAGAACGCCGCTTACTACTATTTACGGATCAAGCTCAACTCTACTTGAAAATAGAGATAAGCTTAGCGATTCTCAACAAGATAAAATCCTATTGGGGATAAAAGAGGATTCGGAATGGCTGGTACGAATGGTAGAAAACCTACTGTCTATCACTCGTTTGGACAACGGCAACGTAAAAATAATAAAAAGCCCAACTGTTCTTGATGAGCTTATTGATTCAGTAATTATTAAATTTAAAAAACGATATTCTGACCAAGAAATAGTTCTTGATATTCCCGAAGATATAGTAGTAATTCCAATGGATGCAATGCTGATTGAACAGGTGATAATTAATATTCTTGAAAATGCCGTTCAACACGCAAAGGGTATGACAAAACTCTCGCTCAAGGTATTTACAATAGGCAAACAAGCAATTTTTGAAATTAAAGATAACGGCTGTGGCATTAAGGAAGAAAAACTTAAAAATATATTTAAGGGTTCTTACGAAACAATCTACGAAAATGCTGACAGCAACAAACGAAATTCCGGAATTGGACTCTCGGTTTGTGCCACAATAATAAAAGCACATAACGGAGATATTACAGCCGAAAACATAAAATCGGGCGGAGCAGTTTTTCGCTTTACACTAAGCACAGAGGAGAATATAAATGAATAATAATAAGTATAAAATTCTTCTTGTTGAAGACGAAAGTAACATAAGAAATCTTGTAAAAACTATGCTTGAAGCGTCTGATTATCAGGTTATAGTAGCAAAAAACTGCAAAAGTGCAATAACTATGTATACATCTTATTTACCTGACCTTATAATTCTTGACCTTGGATTGCCAGATAAAGACGGACTGCATCTTTTACAAACTGTTCGTGAAGATTCTCTTACTCCGATTATTATACTTTCAGCTCGGACCGAAGAAAAAGACAAAGTAAATGCTCTCGATATGGGTGCAAACGATTACATAACAAAACCATTTGGCTCGGCTGAGTTGCTTGCTCGTGTCCGCACAGCACTCAGAACAAACCGCCACAGTTCGGAAAAAGGCAAGCTCCCCGGAGGCAAGTTTATATTAAGAGAGCTTGTTATTGATTATGATTCAAGGCAAGTATTTATCAGCGGCAACGAAATAAAGCTAACGCAAACCGAATACAATATTTTAGCTTTTCTTTCTGCCCACAGCGGAAAAATGATGACTTATTCAACAATCATCAAAGCAATTTGGGGTTATCCCGACGAAGGCAGTATAAAAAAGCTACAGGTAAATATGGCGAATATCCGCAGAAAGTTCGGTGTAAAACCGGGCGAATCAAGCTTTATTGTAAATGAGCTTGGCGTTGGTTACAGAATGAATTAGGATAGTGCCACCATTAAACTTAATAAAATTTAAAACCGCCCCATTGAAGAAAAAATTAAAAATATTCTTCAATGGGGCTATTTATTTTCAGTTGCTATATTTTTGATTTACACCTCATGATTACTAGCCATTATCCGTTATTTTCATAGCTAAAGCTGTAATATCGTCATCTCTTGACTCCTCTCTGCGTTTCATAGCTTCGGCAACTACTGCGTGTGCAAGCTCCTGAGTACTGCCCTCATTCCAGGTTCTTATTAAATTTTCAAGCCACTTTTCGTCGCCTGTCAATACTCCGTCTGATACCATAACTACCATATCCCCTGTTGTCAGATTAACCGTATCTGTTGAAAACTTTATCCCATTCAATATTCCGGCAGGCAATGACGGCATTTCCCTCCTGCTCACTCTGCCACTTCTGCGTACAAATGTAACCGCCGCCCCTGCTTTTCTGAGTGTTACCCTACCGGTAAAAAGGTCTACGCTTGTTACATCTACTGTAGAAAGCGACTCATCCTCGCTTTTTATCATAAGTGCAGAATTTACTATCTGTAATGAGCTTTCTGCCGACAAGCCCGACTTTAACAATCGGCTCATAACCGAAGTTGCCATATTTCCGTCAACAGCCGCCCTGCCGCCTGTTCCCATTCCGTCGCAGACAATCGCATAAGTCTTTCCAAATCCATCATTAAAATAATTCAGGCAATCTCCGCAAAGCTTACCGTTATTTGCTATATGCTGGTCACTTCCGATTTCAACATCATATAAAGGTAACTCACACAAAGCAACACGCACTCTGTCACCCTCGCTTGTAACAGAAGGCAAATCAAATCTTCTTCCGCAGGATTTGGACACCGCACGCATAATAGTTCCCTTAGAAACTTTTCTGCCGTACTTACCGGAAAGCTCAATTTCAACATTCATTCTGCCGTTATCAGAAACCAAGCAAACACATTCAACCGGCACAACGCCCTCCTCGCTAAGTGCAGTAATGACTCTGTCTGCACTTTGAGTATCGCATTTGAGCGTATTTTGAAACTCCTTTGACAAATCGCTGAGAATATCACTTATACCTGCAAACTGCCCGGCTACAACACCCCTGACACCTGCTATTCTTCGCTGAGCCTCAAGACACGACAGATACTCACGATAGTTTGCGTTCATACTGTCTGCTATTTCGCCTTTTTTACAACACTGCTTAACAAAGGTCTTTTCAACATCTCTTTCATCAATACTCCCCACCGACTCCAAAAGCTCCTCAAGCCTTGCAAAGTCATCATGAGTGATTCCCTGATTATTTTCGTGGCAATAGGTTTTTAAACCGCATTTTGAGCAAACCTCATTTTCAACATTCTCACAAACCCAGTCGAAGGTTGGAGAATATAGCTTTCTTAATTTTTCAGAAACTTCACCAACATCATTTTTGACATTACAAATTGCTTTTGAAGCAAAATCAAGCCTCATAACAAGATTTTTTCTAAGTACTTCTCCAATAGACGCACTTTCTTCCCCTGAAAAAACAGGTGAAATAAAGTTGCCTAATTCCTTTGGCATAACCATAAATACACTTGCACCTATAAGACTTTCGATAAATACTGAGGGTATGCCTTGCGAAGCTCCAAACGCAAGCTCCATAACCGAGCTTGCAACAATAAACACCAATGCACAGCCAAGCTTACCCACAGGTGCAAATAGTCCGGACATCATACCGCCAAATGCAAAACCTCCGCAAATAAAACCTTGCGTTCTGTCGGCAATGCTAAAAATTGCACCGGTTGCAATTCCGCAGATTGCACCACCTACCACTCCGCCATATTTAGCACAAAGCAAAACAAGCAAAATGGCAATTATTCGCCCTAAAGAAATTTCATAAAAAGTGATACTGCCAAAAGCAAGAATAAGTATACACCCTGTCATAACAAGACTTGCCGTTTCGTGTTGCGAATAAGCTGTAATACTTCTTTTTTCACCTGAAAGCCTTACAGCCAGACTTATAAAGTAAGCCGCCGCACCTGCAAGCACTGCTTCTACAACACAGTCCGAAAGCGTAGTTAATGTACTTGTGTCAGATAGAGTAAGTGCAATTCCTGTAGCAAAAATAGGTAAAAACGCAATCAACGGAGCAAATAAAGGACTCTTGTTCACTCTGCCAAGATCACTTGTAAGCCATCTTATTCCGCCTATCGCAATAACAACCGCTATATATCGAAAACTGTCAGAGGGATTAAGCATAATATATCCTAATCCCACACCAACAAGCGAAGATAGTATATATTTTTTCGGAACTGCCGCCGAAAAAGATGCACCAAACGGAGCAAGACTGCCAAGAACTGCACCTCTTGAAACAAGCAAACCGCACACAAAATATATTGCGTTTGTTAAAATTGTTGCGGTAAAATCTTTTACAGGCATTACCGCTCTGCTGCTGACTGCACTTTTAATTTCCATTTTTTAAACATCCTTTAATCTTGTTTTTTACATAATTATTATATAAATTAAAGTGCAAGCGATTTGTAGATTAGTGAATGAGAAATTTTATATTCTTTTGTAGAAAATATTTCAGGTTATCCGTTTAATAATACTAAATCAAGGGAATTTATCTTTTTACTAACTAATTTAAAATTTAACATAACAATGTAAAAACTATTGACAAATCGAGGTTAATAAACTATAATCAACTTACAAAATAGAATATCACCTCAAAAACAGGGGAGCCGAAAGGCTGAGAAAAGGTTTTACTTTGACCCTTATTACCTGATACGGATAATGCCGGCGAAGGGAGTTTTAATCATACCGATTTGCACTCTTGATGTATCAGGGGTGCTTTTATTTTGTAATACTAAAATATATAAAGAGGTATGATTTATGAACAAAAAAGTTATTATGCTTTGCGAAAGTGCCATTATGATAGCACTCTCAACCGTTTTGAGCGTACTGAAAATCGAATGGCCATTTGGTGGCAGTATTACAATTTGCAGTATGCTTCCTATCCTTATTATCGGTTACAGATACAAACCCGTATGGGGATTGTTTACAGGTGTTATTTATGGACTTGTACAGCTTTTGTTAGGCGTTTCAAACTACGCTTATGCTACATCTGCTATGGCTGTCGTTATGATTACACTATTTGACTATCTTTTAGCTTTTGCTGTTGTAGGACTTGGCGGCATATTCAGAAAAATCAAAAATCAATCCTTAGGACTTGGGCTTGGTGCTGTTCTTGCAGGCTTTTTACGATTTGTCTGTCACTTTATCAGCGGTATTACTGTGTGGAGTGGATTTGCGGAGGATATTCCCGTACCGCTGTACTCTCTTACATACAATGGTGCTTATATGCTCCCCGAAACAATTATACTTGTCATCGGTGCTGTTATAATAGGCTGTATTATTGATTTTAGAAGTCCAAAGCTGGGTGCTGTAAAGAGGTAAATCAAACAAAAAATTTGGAGAAATTTTATGATATACACCGTTACTCTTAATCCATCAATTGACTATGTAGTTCATCTTGATTCGCTCGCAATGGGAATTACAAACCGCACAACAAGTGAAGAATACTTTTACGGCGGTAAAGGTATTAATGTATCTTGCGTACTTTCAGAGCTTGGGTTTGAAAGTACCGCCCTTGGTTTTATAGCCGGCTTTACAGGCGATGCAATTGAAAGCGGTCTAAAAAATATGGGAATAAAAACCGATTTTATTAAAACCAAAAACGGAATCTCACGAATAAACATAAAAATTAAGGCTGATGAAGAAACAGAAATCAACTGTCAAGGTCCCGAGATAAGCGAAGATGAAATAAATCTTCTTATCAACAAAATCCATATAACTGACAACGACATTCTGATACTTGCAGGCAATGCTCCAAAGTCAATTCCCGATACCATTTACGAAAATATTCTTAAACATACAAGCAATAATAATATAAAGGTTGTTGTAGACGCTTCTAAATCGTTGCTTCTCAATACTCTTAAGTACAAGCCGTTTCTTATAAAGCCAAATTTACAAGAATTATGCGAGCTTTTTGGAAAACAAATTTGCACCGAAAAAGACACTATACTTTACGCTAAAAAACTGCAACAGATGGGAGCTAAAAATGTACTGGTATCTATGGGAAGTAGCGGAGCAATACTTATTGACGAAAACGGCATAACGCATAAATCAGGCACAATTGACGGTAAAATAATAAATACTGTCGGTTCCGGCGATTCTATGGTTGCAGGGTTTATTGCAGGATACGAACAAACCAAAAGCTATGCATATGCACTTAAACTTGGCACAGCCTGCGGAAATGCCACCGCATTTTCTAACGGACTTGCAACAAAACAAAAAATCGAAGAAATTTTACCGATTATTAACTAAATATATTATAGTAAACCATTTACTTTTTCTTGCAAGAGGGGTATAATATTAGAATAAATATATTGTAATATTACCCAAAATAAAGGAGAATTAACAATTATGGTATCGCAACAGATAACACTTAATAATACACAGGGATTTCATATGCGTCAGGCATCTGCTCTGTCATCTGCTTTATGCAAATTCAAAAGTGATGTTACTATTAAATTTCAAGAAACTACTGTAAATGCAAAAAGCCTTTTAAATATAGTTGCGGCTTGCATTAAGTGCGGAAGCGAAATAGAAATCATTTGCAATGGTGAGGATGAAAACGAAGCTTTAGCTGAAGCTATAAGACTTATCTCTGACGGACTTGGCGAATAACAAGTGTTTCTATAAACAATAAATACACAAAACAAATAAAGCTGATAGGTTGATTATTAACACACCTATCAGCTTTTTATTTTTAATTTGTATAAATTTGCTCGGTTACACTCGGACATAGCGGCACTATAATTATATAATGCCATCTGCACGAACTGCACACAAGGCACTCGCTTTATGGAATTCTTGATAAATCCTTTGTTTTGCCACCATTAAGCTTAATTGCTTTTCTCCAACCAAGCTGAGCAGCCGCCTTATATAAAAATCTTGGCATATCAACAGAAACATACTTGTTTTCGCCGCTGTTTCCGTCGATTATATTATCTGCAAGCTCTTTTAAAGCTACATCTACAGAACCCTTAGGACCTTTTGCAACATCAGTTGTCAAAATCATCGAAACAGCACCACCGCCGCCAACTCCAAGTCCGTACTTCCAATCAGAATCAATTTTTGTACTCCAATTTTTCATAACCGCTAAAGCAGTATCCGCCTGTATTCCCTCGTAAAAACCACAATTTACAACAGCATAGATCATCTTATTTTTCGCCTTACCTAATTTATCGAGCTGAACAAGACAAGAAAGTAAATGCGATGGTACTGCATCAACATAAAGCGGAAATGAAAACACCAACACATCTGACTCTTCAATACTTTTAAGTTCAACTTCGGAAAGTTGCTGTTTATTTGCCGCTATAACAACAGTTTCTGCTCTATCAGATAAAAAGCCTTTTATTCTCTCTGCAATTAAACCACTGGCGCTGCCTTTTCTTCTTGGACTTCCGCTAATTAACGCAACCTTCATAATGACACATCCTCCAGTTCCTTAACATTTTTATAAAAGCTTATCTTTTTTACAGTAGCATCATAATTATCTGCATTTGCATAAACAATTTTTTCTGCGGTAGCTTTTTCATCAGCAGTAATATTTTCACCGTAATAATAAGCAGAAACTGCAATTTTATTTGTATATCTGCGTTTATGGTGCATTTCGCCTTTTCTGATAACAAAATCAGGATGAATATACGAAATTGCACGGTCCTGTACAGCTTTTACAAACGGGCTTACACTGCCATAGCAACACTCACTGATTATAATCAGTTCATCACATTTACCCATATCGCAACCTGTTCTTTCGTAACCATCACGAATAATACACTCTCCGGGAGTTTTTAACCAACAGTCAAAACAACCCAAACAGTGATTTATTTTTTTCTGTGGCTTTATAACTTTATATTCTCCGTCAACGGAAATATTAAAATTTTCCAAATCGGTTATAATCAGTTTCATTTTAACCTCCAGTAAATCAGTAATAAGCCAAAGGCTATGTCTATCCTTTGTTACAAGATAAGCTCCTTTTATAAAGGAGCCTTTTAATGTTTTATTTTTTATGCCGATATATTTTGATTTTGTAACCTAGCCTCCTTTATCAAAGGAGGTGGCACGGCGTAGCCGTGACGGAGGATTGC
>JAXJSN010000132.1:0-45792 GCA_036310085.1 Ruminococcus sp. | reverse complement strand
TTCAGAACAACAGACGTTACAGGTACAATTTCACTCCCAGAGGGCGTAGAAATGTGCATGCCTGGTGATAACGTTGAAATGGATGTTGAGCTTATCACTCCTATCGCTATCGAAGTTGGTCTTCGTTTCGCTATCCGTGAAGGCGGTAGAACAGTAGGTTCAGGTGCAGTTATCGCTGTAAACGAATAATTTTAATTATTTGTTTTAATATTTAACATTTTCCGGCATTAGGTTTCCTGATGCCGGTTTTTGTTATGCAAAAAAGTTGTACTCTGATATTTATACTATTATTTTTACTAAACCTCATTTTAAGTGTAGAGATATTTTTTAGTGTATTCTATTTTGTAAAAATAGTGATTAACAGAAAAGCTGTTGTCTTTTTGGAATGAAGTATAAACTATAAGCCAAAATATAAGTAAAAAGTTTTTTGCATTTTAAATGGTGTTTAGTATTAAATATCATAGAAATAAAAAACAAGCGACGGCATAACGCCATCGCTTGTTATCAAAATGCTTTAAATTCGTTATAACTGCTTTATTACTCATTGGTATGTTATTGTTTGTTTAGTGTGGATTTATTGAATTACAAATTGCTTGTATCGGTTACAGTTGAATCACTGCTGCCAGAAAGTTGTGTATTTGCATCACTGTTTCGATTTAGCAACTCTTTTAATTTTGGTAAAAACATAATAAATCCGAATATAAGTGAGCCTATTGAAACAACATATAAAAATATGTAAAACCATAAAGGATATTCAATCAAACAATAAGGAAGTAGCATTTCATCAATTTCAGATTGCTCAAATCCGCCATCAAGCAATATAGAATTAAATACTTCCTGTTCTTCTGAATTCATTTTAGCTATAATACAATGAATTTTTATAGCATCGGCATCTAAGTTTTCAGGAAATTCACCATCATATTTATTCATTAGTTCTTTGTATTTACTGTCGTAAGTTGAATATGTAATTATTTGTCCGTTATCAAGTGGTAAAAAATAATACTCTTGTCCGCCGTCCGAAGCAACAGGTCCGAACCATTTATCTATATTGCCATCTACAAATGTGTCAGCTTTAGCTGTATCTGATGTAACTGAATGATAATCCGGTAAATCGCCAACACTCTTTACAGTTAAAGAAACAGCAATAATCAATATGAATAATGCCAGAATCATAGTAAAAAGTCCTGCAGTTGTTTTTTTAGTAAAAATAATCACAATTAATACTCCTGTTGTATGTTATATTTAATTTTATATAAATATAAAGATTGGTATAAATGAATGTTATTGTCAAAAAAATAAATTATAAAGAGGAACAATAGCTATCGGCAGAAAAATTGCCGGTACTATATTCATAACTTTAAGCTTTGTAATACCAAGCATATTAAGTGCAAGTCCAATGATAATAACATATCCGACACAGTTCATTTCGTTTATAACAGAGGTTGTAAGTATAGGTTCAACAACTGTTGCAAGTAAAGTTATAATGCCTTGATAAGTAAGTACAAATGCGGCGGAAAACAATACACCTATGCCAAGTGTACTTGCAAAAATTATACTGGAAACAAAGTCAAGTGCAGACTTTGTAAATAATACCGAACAGTCGCCGTTAAGTCCTGCCTGCAATGAGCCAACAATTGTCATTGCACCAACACAAAATAATAGAGATGACGAAACAAAAGCCCGAGCAATTGTGGACTTTTCATTATTTTTACTCATTTTAGTTTCTATAAACTTGCCAACTGTATTTATTTTGTGGTCAAGATTAAAAAGCTCACCGATTACAGTGCCAATTATCATAGAAAGCACTGCAATCAGTGTGTTTTTTCCGCAAAGGCAACCTGAAATACCTATAAAAGCAGTTATTAATCCAAGTGACTTAAAAACAGAATCAGTTATTCTTTCGGGTATTCCTTTTTTGAATACAAGCCCAATAATACCTCCTGCAATAACAGTTGCAGTATTTACAAGCGTTCCGATAAGTCCCCACATATGTTTAACCTCGCTATTTTTTGTCAATATAATAAAAGTATAGCTTAAATAATTTAAACAATCAATATCTTTTAACAAAAAATACCTTTGCGGTTGAATTTACAAGTTCTTTATGATAAAATATTATTGAATTATTATGCCTATGAAAGGGGATTTTAGATATGTGCGGTATTTGCGGCTTTACCGGACAGGTCGTAAACAGAGACGATGTTATAAGAAGTATGACCCAGGTTATTACTCACAGAGGTCCTGACTCTGATGGTTTTTTTACAGATGATTTTATTTCTATGGGATTCCGTCGTCTTTCTATTATAGACCTCGGACAAGGTCATCAGCCTATCTATAACGAAGACAAATCTCTTGTGCTTACTTTTAATGGTGAGATTTATAACTATAAACAGTTAAGAACCCTACTTGTTCAAAAGGGACATAAGTTTTATACTGATACTGACAGTGAAGTGCTTATTCACGGCTTTGAGGAATGGCAGGAAGACTTGCTTCCAAAGCTTCGTGGTATGTTCGGCTTTGCTATTTATAATACAAAAGATAAATCTGTATTTGTTGCTCGTGACTTTTTTGGTATTAAGCCAATGCATTATACTTTAATTGGCGGCGATCTTTGTTATGCGAGTGAAATTAAAAGTATTCTTGAGCATCCTAATTTTATAAAGACCTTTAATACAAAGGCTCTTGACACCTACCTTTCATTCCAGTATGCTGTTCCTCCTGAAACATTTTTTGAGGGTGTATACTGCCTTATGCCGGGTCATTACCTTTGGTATCGTGACGGTGAGGTAGAAACTACTCGTTATTGGGAGCCACGCTTTAATCCTGATGAAGAAATGACAGAGGAGCGTGCAGTAACTGAGATTGAAAAGATTTTTGAAAATTCCGTAAATGCTCATAAAATCGCCGATGTTGAGGTTGGTTGCTTCCTTTCAAGTGGTGTTGACTCAAGCTATGTTTCAACATATTTTGCAGACCAAAAGACTTTTACTGTAGGCTTTGATTTTGGCGAAAAATATAACGAAATCAGCTGGGCTAAAAACCTTAGCGAACAAATTGGTGTTGACCATCATACTCATCTTATTTCAAGTGAGGAGTTTTGGGACGCTGTTCCTACAGTTCAGTACCATATGGACCAGCCTCTTGCTGACCCGTCTTGCGTTGCACTATATTTTGTATCACGACTTGCAAGTCAGTATGTAAAGGTTGTACTTTCAGGCGAGGGTGCCGACGAGCTGTTTGGCGGCTACACTTGCTACAACGACCCAAGAGTTTTCAAGGTTTATCAGACTATTGTACCGCATTGTATCCGTAGAGCTATAAGAGCGGTGTGCAAAAAGCTCCCTGATGTTAAGGGTAGAGATTACCTTATTCGTGCTTGTGACCCACTTGAGCAACGCTATATTGGTAATGCTTATATGTACAATTATAAGGAAAAGAAAGCTATTTTAAAGGATCCGTCAATAGCTACTCGTCCACAGGAGCATACAAAGAAATATTATCATCGTTGTCGTAAATATGACGATGTTACAAAGATGCAGTATCTTGATATTAATCTTTGGATGGTGGGCGATATTCTTCTTAAAGCTGATAGAATGAGTATGGCTAACGCTCTTGAGCTTAGAGTTCCTTTCCTTGATAAGGAAGTATTCAGAGTTGCTTCATCTATTCCGACAAGACTTAGATGTAATAAGAGCAACACAAAGTATGCTATGCGTAAGGCGGCTGTTCGTCATTTACCTGAGGCTACAGCAGAGAAAGAAAAGCTTGGATTCCCTGTGCCTACGAGAGTTTGGCTTAGAGATGAAAAGTATTATAATGTCGTAAAGAAAAAGTTTACCGGAAAAACAGCTGAAAAGTTCTTTAATACAGATGCACTTGTGGCTTGGCTTGATGAACACTTCAGCGGTAAGGAAGATAACAGCCGTCGTGTATGGACTGTTTATGTGTTCCTTGTTTGGTATGATATATATTTTGATGAAACAAGCAACAAGGTTGAAAAGCCAGTAAATCATCTTGACGAGCTTAAGGCACTTGCTGAGGCAAGAAGAGAAAAACAGCTTGATGCCGTTGGTGAGGTTATAATGGCTGCGGCTGAGGAAATTAATGAAGAATATGATGCACCTAATTTTGGTGTTGATAAAAGTTTAAATAAAAAAAGTCAGCCACAGGATGAAGTTGCAGAAGATTCTTTGACAGAAGCTGTTGAAGAAACAGCTGTAGCTGATGATATTGCAGAAGATATTGCTAAAGAAGTGGCTGAAGTTGAAATTGAGGCAGAAGCTGAAATCGAAACAGAAACAGAGATTGAAGCTGTGCAAGAAGAGCAAGTCGATGAAGATGACTCTGTTATAATTGAATCTGAGGAAGATTCTGATACTGCTGAAATTGCTTTAGAAGTATATGATAACGAAGAATATGTTAATATTTCTAATCCGGAAGATGACGAAATTTACGAAGAAACACGCAAGCCACAGACTCCGCAGGAACAGGTACAGATGGCACTTGACGGAATTGAAAAGCGTTCAAAATACCTCGATGAGCCAAATGTAATTTCTGACGAAGCAATTGACGATATTATCAGCTCAATCAAATTCTTTGAAGACGAAGAATAATTGATAAAGCAAGTGTCAAATAATAATTATTAAAATATAAACACACGGACGCACAAAATGCGTCCGTGTGTTGTTTAGGGTTAAAACTATTGGTGTGGTTATTTACATATATAATTTATTAGACTGCAACACCAAGGCAAAGTATTGATTGAATAAGCTTGTATTCTGTTTCAAAATCAGACAGAGGCAGAGGGTTTTCGCCAAGTCCCATTTCAATTGTAAGTGCAGGTTTTTTGAATTTGTCAATAAACCAATCTTTAAAACCGCCACCTGTTGCGATTTCCTCAGGAAATCCTATATTATATCCGCTTGCCTGCGAAAATACAGATGCAAGTCTAAAACTAAGAACAGGTGTGTTGTTGCCAAAGGAGCAATATATCTCTCTGCCTTGGCTATGTATTGCAAGTGCTCGTTCAAAATCAGTAGTTCTGCATAAATTTGTCAGTGCTTTTGTTTCAGGTTCACTTTCGGGAGAGTTTCCGCCAAATCTTGTAGGGGATGGGCTGGTGATATTGCGACTTAGCTCTCTTTGCTTTAACTCTGCCCACCCTGCATTGAAGTTGTGGTTTATGTCTACACCCCTTGCGTTGGCTTGCCAGTGCTTTGTGCTGTTGCTTACTTGTTCTACAAGATTTTTGTATTTCATAGCGGCGGTACTGCCGTGGAGTGCAATTTCGACTCCATCAGGATTTACACACGGTACAATTGTAAGTCCTCTTATCTTTAAAAAATCACCAAGATTATATTTTCCGACTACGGTGTCGTTTTCCATAGCCTGACAACATTCTTCAAAAAATCTTAATACAGCAAGTATGGTAAGATATTCCGAACCGTGAAAGCCTGCACAATAAAGAACTCTGTGCTTTGTGCTTCCTATATGCAGAACATCAATACTTCTACCGCATACGCTTTCGCCTGCACAGGTATGAGAAATAAAGCTGTATCTGTCTTTTAGTTTATTGATGATTTCTTTTCGTGTTGAGTAGTCGGGCATTACATTGTAATTTTGCATAATACATATCCTTTCTTTTATGGAGGTATCATAATGGATTTAACAGAAAAAACTCTTGACAGCAAAACTATATTTGAAGGAAAAGTGCTTCATATTACTCACGATAAGGTTGAGTTGTCCGATGGCAGTTGTTCAATGCGTGAAATTGTAAAGCATCCGGGAGGGGCGGCTGTGGCGGCTCTTGATGAAAACAACAATTTACTATTTGTCAGACAATTTCGTTATCCATACAAAGAGGTTGTGTTGGAGTTGCCTGCCGGTAAGCTTGAAAAGGGGCTTACACCTCTTGAAAATGCAAAGCGTGAGCTTTTTGAGGAAACAGGTGCCAAGGGATACTCGTACATTTCGCTTGGTCAGGTGTACCCGTCACCGGGCTATACTTCTGAAATTATTCATTTATATGCTTGTAAGGTTGAAAGCATAGAGCAAAGTCAGCTTGACGACGGTGAGTTTTTAAATGTTGAAAAAATTTCTCTTGAAAAAGCTGTTGAAATGGTTTTGAATAATCAGATAGCTGACTCAAAAACGCAAATTGCAGTTCTTAAAACAGCTATGCTTTTTAAGAGCGGAAAGATTTGAGGTATGGAATATACTTATGCAGAATTTTTATAAAATATTACCTGAAAATATAAATACTTCGATTGCACTCGGCTTTTTTGATGGAATACATTCGGGACATCGTAAGGTTATACAAAGCACGGTTCAGGCAAAATCAGAGGGATTATGCCCTGTATGCTTTACATTTTTGCAAAATCCAAAGAATGTTCTTGGAAAGCTTGAAAACAGCGAGGCGGTTATGACTGCTGAGGATAAGGAAAAAACACTTAAAGCTTTGGGAATTGAGTATATTTGCTGTATTGATTTTAAAAGCATTATGAATATGCAAGCCGAAGAATTTGTAAAAACTATACTTTTTGATAAGCTAAAGGCTAAAAGGCTTTTTTGCGGTTTTAATTATAGATTTGGAAAAAACGGCGAAGGTGATATACATTTGCTTGAAAAGCTTTGCAGGGAAAATAATGTGATTTTGACAGTAATGCCACCCGATACAGAAAGCGGAGAGGTAGTTTCTTCTACGCTTATTCGCTCCCTTATTAAGCAAGGAAATGTAAAAAGAGCAAATAAGCTGTTGTGCGGAAAGTTTGGATTTTCTGCTGAGATTCAGCACGGAAAAAAGCTTGGAAGAATGTTAGGTACACCTACTATTAATCAGCCGTTATGCAAAGAGCTTGTTGTGCCTGCATACGGAGTTTATGCATCTGAGGTTACACTTGAAGATGGTCGAGTTTTTGCGGGAGTTACAAATATTGGAATAAAGCCTACAGTCGGTGGCACAATTCCTGTTTGTGAAACTTGGATGCCTGAATATAACGGCGGTGAAATTTACGGTTGCAAAGCAGATATCAGATTGCTTGATTTTATAAGGGCAGAAAAAAAGTTTGACAGCCTTGATGAACTGAAAAACGCAATTGTTGAAAACGGCAAGACTGTATTGGAAATATTTAATAATAGAAGCAATTTAATCTAAAACTTAAAGGTTTTGTAAGATAATAAACCTCCTTTTCAATCCTCAGTCAGCTTCGCTGACAGCTCCTTTTATAAAGGAGCCTTTTGGTGCTTTTACAAATAGTAAGTTATAAAAGTTAAATAAATAATAATACGGTACGCATATCAAAGTGGTATGCATACCGTCTGTTTTAAAAGCCGAAGGGTATCAGCGTAAATAACTGATACCCTTCGGCTTTGAGTGATTTTATGTTTAAATTCTGTAAGCAAATTTATCTTTTTACTTTTAATGTAAAAATTGAAGATGTGGTAATTACTGTAAGTAACATACCCAATAATAAAATTGTATTGCTTTGACCTGTAGGAATTGCACCGTTTTGTGTATTTGATGGCTTAGTTGCAGGCTGTGTTGCAGGTTGTGTTGCAGGCTGTTCTACAGTCTCTAAATTAAGAACTTTTGCACTCTCGTCCAAAATCTTATCGTCAATTACACCCTTTTCGTATGCTTCGTTAAGCTTATACAATTTATAATACCCAAAACCCTCTTCATCTTTTTCAAGTACGCACAAATAAGCCATATCTACATCAGAAGTTTTGTAGATGTAGTTACCTATTTTCATTTCTTTTACTTCATCAGATAAAGTAATATCCTCGGATGTGTAATACACAAGCATATTGCCATTACTTAATACATCAGCAATAAGAAATTCGGGGTTATTATTGCTTGGTAATCCATAATATTCAGTAAACGCAATTTCTATATCTGAAGAAAAACCCCAGTCGTAAATATTTTTAAGTTCAGGGTCAGGATATAAATTAACATTAGAAATTTTCTTCATTTTCAATTCTTTGGCAATTTCATCAATTACCTCATCGCTGATTATCTTATTATAGTAAGCTTCTTTAAGACTATACACCTTACCATTTTTGTAGATGTGTTCAACATATTTAGGAGTTAATTGATAGCTATACTTTCCGATAATAAATTCTACTATAGCAGTAATACTTACTGAATTACCTATGGAATAGTTAAATAAAATACTGTCATCGCTTAATGTATGCATATATTTTATGTCTACATCTTCACAATTATATTTATCGGTAAGCTCTCTATAATCTATAACTGATTGTTTAATTTCCGTTTGAACATCGGGACTAATATTATTTTCATTCTCTACTGCAAATGCAGAGATTGTTGAAAACATAACAAGCGTAATTGCAATAATAAAAGATAAAACTTTTTTCATATTAAATTGCCCCTTTCATCTTGAAATAATTTAATGTATTTATCATCTATATTGTAACACATGTTCATAGGTTTGTGATAATTAATTTGATGTGGTTGTGTAGAATATTCTCATTTATATTTGTAAACATTTCACAAATAAATATTTTATATAAAAATAAAACAGGAAAGCATCTTTGTGTAACGCTTTCCTGTAAATAATTTATTAAATTGTAATGCTGTCTGCACAAATACTCATTATTTAAAAAGCTCACCGTTAGGGGATTCGGTGTCCTCGTCTAAAAGACCGTCAGCTTCGTTGACAAGAGCTTTTACATCAGGGTCAATATCTTTAATAATAGGCTTAACTGTTACTTCTTTTTCAACAAGCTCAGGAATAACGCTATTCTTTTTAACCTCTTCAAAAGGTGTTGATTCGTATTCGCTTTCGTTTGAGCAAGCAACAGTAATGTCAATTACATTTGTGCTGTCTAAAGCAGGTACAGGTTCAGGTGAACCGCCGTAAAAAGCATCGTTCTGGCTGTCAACAATCTTTCTGTAACATTCTCTTGCTTTAGCAATCTTTTTCTTTGAGCTTTCGATAACTTCAAAAAGCTTTTTCTGTTCCTGCTCAGAAATTGCATCGCCACCATTTTCGCTGTCGTAGAAGCTTTTGCCAAGAGTGATATATGCTCTGTTCATAAGCTCACTTTCATTTTTCATAACAAGTCTAAGTCTGTTAAGCTTAGCGTTTACTCTGTTTTTTTCAATGATAGTGTTGGCTACTGTAGAAATAGTATCAACCGCAGTATTAACAGTACCTTTAACTGTATCAAAAATTGTCATAGTTATTCTCCTTAATATAAACGCACAAAAAGTGCAGATTAAATATTTATTTACTTTATTATTATGACAGATATTTATAATAAAATCAATATTTTTTTAAAATTTGCTTGTTAAAAATGTATCCTATGTTATAATTATATAGAAAGAGGTGTTAAAATTGCCTGAAAAAAAAGTTACTAAAGCAATTGTTTGCCCTATGTGTGGCGAACTCAGCAAGGCTGAAATATATACAAGTATAAATCCTGCACACGATAAAAAATTAAGAAATAAAGTTCTTGACGGTGAGTTGTTTTTATGGACCTGTCCTGCGTGTGCTCATAATGCTCGTTTAAAATATCCTATGCTGTATAATGATATGAAAAATAGATTTATGGTATACCTGATACCGAAAATCGACCGTTTTCAGCTCTGTGATAAGGAGCTTGAGGAAAAATACAGCAATCTGCGAAATATAAATAAGCGAATTGTACCTGATTTCAATTCTTTTAAAGAAAAATTATTTATTTTTGAATCCGGACTTGACGATATGGCTGTTGAGCTTACAAAGCTTGCTATAAGCCAGACTGTTTCCAAAAAGCTTGGCGGTGTGGAGATTACAGAGGGTTATCTCTCAATGTATGACAGAGAAACCAATACTATGGGCTTTACTTATTTTGTGGGAGAAAACCGTGACCCATATGTTCAGACTGCAAGACTTGAAATATACGGAAAATCAAAGGGTATTATTGATAAGCTTGCCATAAAGGATAAAAAGCTTAAAGGCTTTATTAAAATTGACCGTGAATGGGCAGAAAATATACTTTATCGCTATAAACGAGCAAAGCATATTGAAATGCTTAATAAGCTAAAAGAGTGACGAGTGCCTCGCACGCAGTTCGTGTAGACAGCACCATAGTTATTAATAACTTCTACGCCTGAGCGTAACTTGAAAATTTTAATTAATTAAAAACACCATCAACAGAAATTATTCTGCGGATGGTGTTTTGTTTTTGGTTGAATTTATTCTTTTTCTGCCTTAACAGCATCAGTTTCAAATAAAGCTACAATAGTTTCGTTTGTTGCCTTGCCTGATTGCTCAAGTCCGTTATTTTTTTGGAAATCCTTTACAGCCTGTTCGGTAATTTCGCCGTAATATCCTGTGATATTACCCTCGTCTGTAACATATCCAAGGTCGAATAAACGCTTTTGAACTGCCTTTACATTCTTGTTTTCATCTTCTTTTTTAAGTGTTAGCTTATCAGTAATTTCAATTTTATAATCCTTAGCAACTGAAGTATCAGCAACAGTTGTAGGCTGAGTTTCGTTTTTGTTGTTATTGTTGCTTTCGTTGGTTTTGATTATGCCCGGATACATAAAGTCAACCATTTTTTTGAGTGTATCAACTGCGGTTTTGCCCTGACGGTTAAGCTCTTCTTCGGTTATCATAAGAGTTTTCTTCTTTTTTACCGCAGTAAGAGAAGATAAAGTTTTGTCCTTTTTAATAAGGTCATATGTCTGTTCGTCAGCGTAAAAAATATAGTTAGGGTTTGCAATTTTAAGCTGTGTTACATTCATTTCGTCTTCTTCTGACGATAGCCCCGCAACATTTACCGCATCGGTATACTTTAACATCATATCGCCATATGTACCGCCTGAAATAAGATTAAGCTTTTCACCGTCAGTGTAAATATAGCAAACAGTATCAAGCACATCTGTCTTTTTTGATGTGGTAACGGCTTCTTTTATATCTTCAAGCTCACTTTTTAACTGTTTGTAGGCGTTGCCACCTGTGTTAGAGCCAGTTATAGCACCACCAAAGATTTTACCTAAGGTTACATAATTAGTTTCAAGCTGAGCGTCTGTTTTAGCTTGTGACATTGTTATTATTGTAATGTTGCTGTCTTCAAGGTCTTTTTGAATGTTTTCGCTTAATGTGTTGTCGGCAAAAACATATTCAGCTCCGCTTTCTTTAATTTTTGTTACATCAGGATTTGAAGCTTCGCCCATACTTGGTACAACGCTCATCCAGCTTTGGTCAACATCATCGCTTCTGCCAACCATTTTTACATCATAACCTAAGTAAGATAAAATGTCGGCTGTTGTTGGGTCAAGCACTACGATTTTTTCAGGTTGCTTGTCAATTGTAAAATTGCCAACTTTAACAGGATAATTTTCATCACCACAGCCACTAAATGCTAAAGCACTGCTTACAGCCATAGCAAAAGCAAGTGTAAGTGAAATAAATTTATTTTTCATTATATTATACCTCCGATTTTTGCGTTATAAGTACACGGTTATATGTGATGCCGTCTGCACTAAATACAAGAAATTGCTAAATTAAACAAACAAAGATTCAATATATTGCTTTGCACAGCGTGGTGAGCGACCGCCCCTTGCAAGTGCAAATTGTTCTGCACCCATTTCAAGCTCTTTTTCAGTTTTGTCGATGCCTTTTTCTTTAGCCATAGCATATACAATTTCTACATATTCCTTTTTGGTAGGAATGGAGTAACATACAGCCAAGCCGAAACGGTCAGAGAGTGATAGGCTCTCTTGCATATTATCTCTTGTATTTACATCGTCATCTGTGCGGTCAGAAAAGGTTTCTTTTACAAGATGGCGACGATTTGAAGTTGCATAAATTAATGCATTGTCAGGACGAGCCGCAAGTCCACCCTCAAGCACTGCTTTTAGGGTAGTATAGCTTTGGTCTTGCTTTTGAAAAGACAAATCATCAATAAATATGATAAACTTCATTGGTAGTGTGGCAATTTTTTCGACAAGCAAAGGAAAATCAATAAGTCGCTCCTTTGGAATTTCAACAATTCTTAAGCCGTCTTTACGAAATTCATTTGCAATAGCCTTAACAGTTGAGCTTTTACCTGTACCTTTATCGCCGTAAAGCAGACAGTTGTTACAGCTTTTACCTTCAATAAACGATTTTGTGTTGTTTACAACCTTGTCACGCTGAATTTCGTAACCTGTAAATGACTCCATATCAATTTTATCAGGGTGAAGAACAGGCTGAATATCTCCGTCACGCCATACAAAAGCCTTGTAACGGGCAAACATTCCGCAACCGTTTTCTTTATAATATTGAGCGATATTTTTTAGTGAGCCGTCAAACATCTTAAAGCTTTCTGCACATTCGCCACATTCCCATTTAGGTAGAGTATCGGCTATATCTTTAATATCAGAAAAATATTTATAGCCTTGCAAAATATCTTCGGCTGAAAGTTCAGCGGCGGCAAGAATAGCCTCGCAATCTCTTTTAACAGCAGACAATACATTTTGTGGTAAAGAGTTGTATTGTCCTGCGGCGGCAGCTCTTGTAAAGCAGTTTTCGTCAAACAAAGCCGCCTCAGTTAATGAGTATGCAAGTTTGTTACTGCAACCTCTTTCGCAAATAAGCGAATAAAAGTCGCCGTAGGCATTTAAAAATTCATCCGGTGTTTTTTCAAGTGAGCATATAAGATTATAATAAGCCTTTGGCACACTTCTGTTCAAAATTCCTCTGAATACAGAAAGTGATGACAAACGCATTCTTATATTTGATACAATATTCATATAAATCATTCCAATCTCTGCATATTGTACGCTTTTTTTTAGATTAAGTCAATATTTTTAAAGTGCGGTTTTGTGTATGTGCCAAGGTGTATATATAAAAGCCAAGAAAAGGGAATAAAATATACGGTTTTTATGCGTATAAGTAGATAAATTATAATGTAAACAATATGCTGATTTGTTCATAACAACAAATTGGTATATAATAGCTTGAAATTGCCATTTTATTTTGATACAATGTAAAAGCTGTTTTAAAGCAAGTCGGCTCGGCTGTGTTCGAGCATAAAAGTTTTATAGTATAAGAGTGTATGAGGCACTCGCAGCGGAGGGAAAAATAATGAGAAAATCAACAAGAATTCTTACTTCAATTCTTTCGGTAGCTCTTTTAGCATCAACAGCTTGTGCTAATGTTGCAGCGGCTGAAGTTACTGAGCCTGTAGTTACAGTTATTAATGCTGAGCAGGCTGCAGATGCAGTTATGTCAGAGGGTGTTGTTGCTGAAAATGCTGTAATTGATAAATGTGCAACTGATAATCAGATTGCTTCTTTTGCAGTACCTGAGGATATGGGTCTTCCATTTAACGAGGGTATCTTTTTAACAACAGGTAAAGCAAGTGCGGTATTTGAATCAGCTTGTGCAGCTACTTCAAGTAACGGAAACGGCGATGCAGATTTAACAGAAATTTACCATAGCCTTGGTTTTACAGGCAGCACATATGATGCTGTAAAGATGAGCTTTGACCTTGTTCCTACAGCTAATGATCTTTCATTTGAGTATTTCTTTGCATCAACTGAATACGATCAGAATATTAAGTTCAACGATGTATTTGCACTTTGGATTGTAGACAGCGAAACAGGCGAGAAGTTTAATGTTGCTAAGACTCCATTCGGTAAAATTGTTAATGTTGATAACACTGTAACAAAGGATTCTAATGGTAACAGAGTTTACAAAGAGAGCAGTAAGTACTATAAGTATGTTGAAGGTTTTAAGCTTAATGGCTATGCCTTTGGTGTACAGGGCGTTACAACAAAGTTTTCAGCTGACGCAAGTGACCTTGTAAACAGCAAGGGTAACAAGGTTGTTCAGGCAGGTAAGCCTGTAAAAGTTTCTTTTGCAATTGCTGACTGCGGCGACCAGACAAGAGATTCAATTATCTTTGTTCGTGGTGAGTCCCTTAACTATACAGCAGTTGAAAAGAAAGAGTTCAATGTAACATTTAATGCAAATGGCGGTACTTGCGAGGTTGAAACTGCAAAGACAGGTACAGACGGTACATTAGAGATTTTACCAGAGGCTGTTAATGGTGAGTTAGTATTTGATGGTTGGTATACAAAGCCATCAGGCGGCGAAAAGGTTGATGTAACAACAGTTTTCGAGAAGGAAACTACTGTATATGCTCATTGGAAAGCTCAGAGCTATACAATTACATTTGATGTAAACGGCGGTAATGCTATTGAAAATATGGTATACACTAACGAAAGCACAGATGTACTTCCAACAGCTGTAAAAGATGGTTATAACTTTACAGGTTGGACAGTAGTTGCCGGTGACGGTAGCTGGGAATTAGAAAGCGTTGTTGAGGCAGGTAAGAGTGTACAGGGTATGACAGGTAATGTAACACTTAAGGCTAATTGGGAAGAAATTCCAACAGTTCCTGCAACAGAGCCAACAACTGAACCTGAGACTGATGCAACAACAGAGCCTACAACAGAGCCAACAACAAATGCTGCAACAAACGATGAGCCTGTTAATGATAACGCAGTTCAGACAGGTGCTGCATCAAATGCAGGTGTAATGGCTGCTATTATGCTTGCAGGTGCAGGTATTGTAGCTGTAGCTTACAGAAAAAAGGTTAGCGAATAATTAAATATAGCTTACATAAAAAGCAATCGTGGTTATTAATCACGGTTGCTTTTTGTTTTATAGAAATTTGCTTGGTTTTGCTTGGCATAGAAGTTATTAAATGATAAGGTGCTATAAAGGCTCCTTTATTAAAGAAGCTGACTGAGGATTGAAAAAAAGATAGCAGATGGTGGAGTAGGGTAGAAAAGTAAATATTTTAATACTTACCTTAGATAATGAAAATACCACGCACAAGCCTTGCAATCCTGTGTCACGGCAAGCCGTGCCACCTCCTTTGGTAAAGGAGGCTTTTTGTATTATAAAAAATTATTTGATATGTAAGGTATGTAATTTTTTAAAAGTTTGTATATATAATGTAAAAAAACTAAAAAATATCTATTGGCGAATTGTGAGTTTTATTGTATAATAAATATATATTGCGTAGTAATAAAGGATTTGATGCTTTGAAAGTATTACATCGTGTCAAGCTGAGTATAGGTCTGTTGTTTTTGGCAATAGCATTTTCGGCTTGCTCAAATAACGCAAAATACCAAAGTGAGTTTTTTGCTATGGATACGGTTATGACAATAACTGCTTATGGCGAAAATTCTTCAACGGCTGTTAAAATGTGCGAGAATGAAATTAATCATCTTGATGTTCTTTTTTCAGTGGAAAATCCGCAAAGTCAAATATATAACCTAAATATTGATAAGGGAATTACTCCTGAAAACGATACAGCTGTTCTGTTAAATCGTGCTTGTGAGCTTTCAAAAATGACAGACGGTGCTTTTGATGTTACTGTTGCACCGCTAGTGACAGCTTGGGGATTTTATTCACAGCTTAAAAACAGAGTTCCGACTCAAAGCGAAATTGATTCTGCGTTAAGTAAAGTTGGTTATGAAAATATTCAGATTAATGATGATAAAATAACAATTTCTGAATACACTACCCTTGATTTAGGCGGAATAGCTAAGGGGTATGCATCATCAAAGGCTGTTCAAATTATGCAGGAAAAGGGTATTTCTTCTGCGGTGCTTTCGCTGGGTGGTAATGTGCGTGTTATAGGCTGTAAGCCTAACGGCACAAATTGGACAGTTGCCGTTGCCGACCCCGATAATACAGCTTTGCAGATAGGTCAGCTTTCGGTTGCTGATACAGCAGTTGTTACTTCGGGTGGATATCAGCGTTTTTTTGAAAACAACGGACAAATATATCATCATATAATAGATACGCAAAGCGGGTATCCGGCTGACAGCGGGTTAAAATCCGTTACAATTGTATCTAAAGATGATACTCTTGCAGATGCTCTTTCAACTGCTCTTTTTGTAAAAGGTCTTAATAAATCAATTGAATTTTACAAAAACTGTAATGAAAGCTTTGAGGCGGTTTTTGTTACCGATGATAATAAAATTTACATCACACCTAAGCTTGAGGGTGTTTTTTCGTCAGACAAGACATTTGAGGTGATTGATATTTGAAAAATCGGATTTGGGTAATCATTTTTTCGGTAGTGATTTTGATTTGTGTGGCTATATATATAGTAGGCTTTGGCAGTGCAAATGAAACTGATATTGTTGGAATTTACAGTAATTCAAAGCTTGTGGAAAAAATTGATTTATCAAAGCTTGATTCTGAGCGAAAAATCACGATTTCGGGTGAAAATGGAACCAATGTTATTCTTGCTCAAAAAAACAGCATTAAAATGATTTCTGCTGAATGTCCCGACAAAGTCTGTGTTAATCACGGAGAACTAAAAAAGGGCGGTGCACCTATTATTTGCCTGCCAAATAAGCTTGTTATCCGTTGGGAAAATTCATCTGATGAATATGATGTTAAAACAGGAGTTTAAGTGAGTTTTCGATATAAAGGAGATTATCGGTATGTATGAATATAAATTAGAAACTTATAAAATAGCAGAAGCAGAATATAAAATGAACAAGTTAGCTTCTGACGGCTGGAGAGTAGTTGCTGTATCACCAAATGTGGTAATGGGATATGGAATTGTAGTTACTTATGAAAGAGAAAAAGCAAGCCTTGCGTAAAATAAATAAGCTTACAATGACTGCACTTATTATTGCGGCGGCATTGGTTACATTTACAATCGAGGCGGCAATTCCGCCGCTAACGCCCATATACGGAATAAAGCTTGGTCTTTCTAATGTTTTTACACTTGTTGCAATTTATTTGCTTGGTGTCAAGAGCGGTGCTATGGTGTTGTTTATCAGAATAACTCTTGGCAGTTTACTTGCAGGACAGATTATGAGTTACGCTTACAGCTTTGCAGGCGGATTACTTTCGTTTTTGGTTATGCTTATACTTGTAAAGCTCATACCTCAAAAACAGTTATGGGTATCAAGTGCAATCAGTGCGGTGTTTCATAATGTCGGGCAAATTATTGTGGCGATAGCGTTTACGCAAACTATACAGATAATTTATTATTTGCCTGTGCTTATAATTTCCGGCTTAATAACAGGAGCTTTTACAGGTTTTTGTGCAACGCTTGTAATAAATAAACTAAATCACTTCTCAAATGTTACCGATAAGTAAAAGTAATATTAAGCCTCCTTTATCAAAGGAGGTGTCACGGCTTGCCGTGACGGAGGATTGCAAAGGTTCTGCTGATTTTTTCAATCCTCAGTCAGCTTCGCTGACAGCTCCTTTTGTAAAGGAGCCTTTAAAATTCTATTAATTAAGTATTAACTTAATATTATATATTTCAATTATTAAAATAAAAAATCGGAGGAAAAATTTATGAAATTGCGTGGTATAAAAGTGCCGCATAAAAAGAATACTGCGGACAGTGTACCTACACGAATTCCGCTTCCGGAGTTGGTAGTTATTCCTATGTCAATGCACATAGGTAAAAATGCCGTTCCTGTTGTAAAAGTAACCGAAAAGGTAAAGCTTGGACAGCTTATAGGTAAAGCGGACGGATTTATTTCATCACCTGTGTATTCAAGTGTGTCCGGTACAGTTAAAAAAATTGATGAAATTGTTATGTCAAACGGTAGCAAAGTTCCTGCTGTTGTAATCGAGCCTGATGGCTTGCAGGAAAAGCACGAAGAAATAACCCCACCTGCTGTAACTGATTTTAATAGCTTTGTCGAGGCTGTTAAGCAGAGCGGTGTAGTTGGTTTGGGTGGTGCAGGCTTTCCTACTTTTGTAAAGCTTGGTGTAAAGGATTTGTCGGCTGTAAAAGCAGTTGTTATTAATGCCGCAGAGTGTGAGCCTTACATAACCTCCGATACAAGAACTATGCTTGATAAAACTGAGTATATCGCCGAGGGTATTGACCTTTTGCAAAAATATCTTAAAGTAAACAGAGTTATTATCGGCATTGAAAATAATAAAAAGCCTTGTATTGAAAAAATGCAAAAGCTTGCATCAGAAAAAAATGGTGTTGAAGTTTGCGTTCTTCCGTCTGCGTATCCGCAGGGCGGTGAAAAGGTGCTTGTGTACAATACAACAGGCAGTATGATTCCAAAAGGTAAGCTTCCTCTTGATGTAGGTGTAATTGTTATTAACTGTACAACACTTTCTGCTATTGCTGAATATGTTAAAACAGGTATGCCGCTTGTTGAAAAGTGTATAACCGTTGACGGCTCAGCTGTAAAAGAGCCTAAAAATGTTATTGCACCAATAGGCACTCCTATCGAAAAGCTTTTTGAGTTTTGCGGTGGCTTTAAGTCTGAGCCTTCAAAAGTGCTTTACGGCGGACCGATGATGGGTATTGCTGTTCCGTCTCTTGATATGCCGGTACTTAAAATGACAAATGCTGTCATTGCAATGGACGAAAAAGAGGCAACACCACCAAAGCCTACAGCTTGTATTAACTGCGGTATGTGCGTAAACAGCTGTCCTCTTAGACTTGACCCAAGAGCTATTGCAAAGGCTTATAAGCTTAATGAAGGCGAAGAACTTCAAAAGCTTTGTGTTGATTTATGTATGGAATGTGGCTGTTGCTCCTATGTGTGCCCTGCTAAAAGACATATTGTTCAAACCAACAAGCTTGCAAAGGCAAAGTTAAGAAACTATATTGCCGAACAGAAGGCTTTACAGGAAAAGGAGAGCGGAAAATGAAAAAATTAATTTCCTCGGTTTCACCGCATATTACCGGTAGAAAGACTACTCAAAATATTATGCTTGATGTGCTTATTGCCCTTGCTCCTGCGGCTGTAGCATCAATCATTATTTTTGGTATTAGATCACTTATCGTTATGGGTGTTTGTGTTGCTGTTTGTATTGTAGCTGAATGGGGCTTTGAAAAGCTTTGCAAAAAAGAAAGCACTATTTCAGATTTATCGGCAGTTGTAACAGGTGTTTTGCTTGCTTTTAATTTACCTGTTTCAATTCCGCTTTGGCAGGCGGCTTTTGGCAGTATTGTTGCAATAGTTGTTGTAAAACAGCTTTTTGGCGGTATCGGTCAAAACTTTGCAAACCCTGCAATTACTGCAAGAATTATTATGATGACTGCTTTTTCGGGAACTATGACTACTTGGACATTCCCTGATGCAGTTTCAAGTGCTACACCACTTGCACTTTTAACAAATGGTGCAAAAGATGCTCTCCCATCCTTACAAAATATGCTTTTAGGTTATCACGGCGGTTGCCTTGGTGAAACCTGCACAATAGCTATAATCGCTGGCGGAATTTATCTGCTTGCTCGAAAGATTATTACTTGGCATACACCTGTTGCATTTATAGGAACAGTTTTTGTAATGGCACTTCTTCTTGACAAAGAGCCTGTTTATCAGCTTATGTCAGGCGGTCTTATGCTTGGTGCATTCTTTATGGCTACTGATTACGCTACTACTCCGGTTACTCCTTGGGGTAAGATTATTTTTGGTGTAGGTTGCGGTCTTATTACAATTCTTATCAGATTCTGGGGTACATTCCCTGAGGGCGTATCGTTCTCAATACTCCTTATGAATATATTTACTCCATATATTTCAAGGCTTACTCGTTCAAAGCCTCTTGTAGGAGGTGGCAAGGTATGAAATCAAATGTTTCAGAAATAATTAAACCTATTGCTGTTCTTACTTGTATATGTCTTGTCGTATCAGCATTGCTTGCTTATGTAAATCTTGTAACCTCTCCAATTATTACCGAAGCGGCACAAAAGGCGGCTGAAGAAGCAAGAGCTGAAGTATTAAAAGAAGCTGACAGCTTTGAAAAGCTTGAAATTGAAAATTTACCTGCTTGTGTAGACGAGGTTTATCGTGCTTCTAACGGCACAGGCTGTGTATTTATGCTTACAACAAAGGGTTATGGCGGAGATATGAAGCTTATCTGCGGTATAAATGCAGATGGTACAATTCAGGCTTGTAAAACTCTTTCACATTCAGAAACAAGCGGACTCGGTTCTAAAACAGCCGAAGACCCTTATAAAAGTCAGTACAACGGCAAAAATGCCGATACCTTAAATGAGGTAGATACTATAACAGGTGCTACAATTTCTTCAAAGGCTTATCAAACTGCAATTGCCGATGCATTTAAAGCTTTTGAATTAGTAAAGGAGGCGGAGTAAAATGAGTAAATGGCAAACATTTATTAAAGGCATAATTAAAGAAAATCCTGTGCTTGTGCTTGTGCTTGGTACTTGTCCAACCCTTGCGGTTTCAACAGGCGTTTCAAGTGCAATCGGTATGGGTATTGCAGCTACAATCGTTCTGCTCTGCTCAAACATAGTAATTTCTGCCTTAAGAAAGGTTATTCCTGATAAGGTGCGAATCCCTTGCTATATAGTACTTATTGCAGGCTTTGTAACAATGGTTCAAATGCTTGTAAAAGCTTTTCTTCCTGCATTGGATGAATCTCTCGGAATTTACCTTCCGCTTATCGTTGTAAACTGTATTATTCTTGGCAGAGCTGAGATGTACGCAAATAAAAACAAGGTTATTGACTCTGCACTCGATGCATTAGGAATGGGTATTGGTTTTACACTTGCACTCGTTCTTATGGCTTCCATCAGAGAGGTTTTCGGTAACGGTACTTGGATGGGTATTGCAATTCCTTGGCTTTCTGAAAATCCAATTTCAATTATGACTATGGCACCCGGCGGATTCTTTGTATTTGGTTGTCTTATAGCTATTGTAAATAAGCTACAAGGTAATAAAAATAACAAGAAAAGCGTTGGTTGTGCAGGCTGTCCGTCAGCTCAGCTTTGTAACAAGGCTGCTTGTGGAGAAAAGGAGGAAAACAAATGACACATTTTCTTATAATTCTGCTTTCAGCTGTTTTTATAAACAACTATGTGCTTGCAAAGTTCCTCGGTATTTGCCCGTTTTTGGGTGTATCTAAAAAACTTAATCAGGCAACAGGTATGAGCCTTGCGGTTATTTTCGTAATGCTTATGGCTACAGCTGTTACTTGGCCTATACAAACATATTTGCTTGACCCTAATAATCTTGGATATTTACAGACAATTGTATTTATCCTTGTAATTGCGGCACTTGTTCAGCTTGTAGAAATTATATTAAAAAGATATATTCCGTCATTGCACAAGTCGCTCGGTGTTTATCTTCCGCTTATCACAACAAACTGTGCAGTTTTGGGTGTAACAATTCTTAATATAGATCAGGGTTACACATTTGCAGAAGCAATGGTAAATTCACTTGGTAGTGGCTTAGGTTTCTTCCTTGCAATGGTTATGTTCTCAGGTGTTCGCTCAAAGCTTGAGGGTGCAGATGTTCCAAAGTCTTTTCAGGGCTTGCCGATTACATTGGTAGCGGCATCAATTACTTCACTTTCTTTCCTCGGCTTCGGCGGAGTTATTGAAAATCTTTTCGCTTGATGGAGGTGCTGTAGATGAATGAAATTTTAACTGCGGTTATCCCTGTTGTTGTTATAGGAATAATCTGTGCGGCGGTTCTTGTTATTGCATCAAAAATTATGGCTGTCAAGGAAGATGAAAGATTTCCTGCTATCCGTGAGTGTTTGCCGGGTGCAAACTGCGGTGCTTGTGGCTTTGCAGGCTGTGACGGCTATGCAAAGGCACTTGTTGAAACCGAAGGTACAGCTACAAATCTATGTATTCCCGGTGGCGATACAGTTGCAAAAAATCTAAGCGAAATTCTCGGTGTTGAATTTTCCGATGTTGTTGAGCGTGTGGCTGTTGTTCATTGTGCAGGCGATTGCACAAAAACTGAGGATAAGGTTGATTATCACGGTATTGAAAGCTGTGCAGCGGCAAAGCTTTTGTTTGGTGGCAAGGGTAGCTGTTCATATGGCTGTATTGGTCTGGGTGACTGTCAAAATGCTTGTCCAAATGAGGCTATTTGCATAGAAAATGGGATTGCTCATATTAATACTAAGCTTTGCTCAGGCTGTGGTGCTTGTACTAAAACTTGTCCTAATCACCTTATTTCGCTTATTGATGATGTAGAGACAGTTTATGTTTCTTGCAGTAATAAGGATAAGGGTGCTGTTACTCGTAAGGTTTGTAAAAACGGCTGTATCGGTTGTAAAAAATGCGAAAAGGTTTGTAAATCAGGTGCAATTAAGGTTGTAGACAATGTTGCTGTTATTGATTATTCAAAATGCCCTGATTGCGATGATTTCGGCGTTTGTGCAAGAGAATGTACAATGAATTGTATTATGATTTCTGATTTAACAGGAATACACAGAGCATAATAATTTGAATTTGTTGTGTTGAAAACATTATAAAACTTAAAACTCCCCTTTTGAGTGTAGCAGATAATGCATTCTCAAAAGGGGAGTTTTTTACTGTATAATGTGTACTGAACAAACATCGACACGCTGTCTGCACGGAATATGCGTGGTACTCACTATCCTAATAATACATCAGTAATAAGCATAACACAGAAGCCTGCAAGTAATGCATATGTAGTTCCTCTTGCGTTGTTGTGGTGTGTTTCGGGTATCATTTCATCACTGATTACATATAGCATTGTGCCGCCTGCAAATGCAAGGGCAAAGGGGAGGATTGCACTTGAAATGCTTACCGCAAAATATCCAATCAGTGTTCCTACAATTTCAACTATACCTGTAATTGATGCACATAAAAAAGTTTTGCGTGCTGAAACACCAGCGGCTAACATAGGACTGATAATAACCATACCTTCGGGAATGTTTTGCAGTGCTATACCGCCGGCTATAACGAGTGCTTGAGATGTATCATCTGAGCCAAAGCCTACACCTGCGGCAATGCCTTCCGGTAAATTATGAATTGCAATTGCCATTACAAAAAGTAGTACCTTGCTGAGATTTGCGTTGTTGTGCGATTCAATGTCTGTTCCGACAAGTCTGTGAAGATGCGGTACAAGCTTATCTATAAAGCTAAGGCAGATTGCACCGGCAAATATACCGCCTATTGTAATTAGCAAGCTAAATTTTCCGTTGTCTTCCAAAGATGGTAAAATTAATCCTATTATTGCGGCGGCAAGCATAACGCCTGCGGCAAATGATAAAACTAAGTCTGAAAATTTATGAGATATTTTTTTGAAAATAAATCCGATTACCGAGCCTGCAATGGTTGCTCCGCCAACACCAAGTGCTGTTAATAATACTAATTGCATATGTTCATTTCCTTTCTTAAAATTAAATTATGTTAGTTTGAAGTGTTTATAATAATTATACTATGATTATATTGGTTTTTTCAATAACTCTAGGCAAGAAATTTGTGGTTTTGTATTGTTAAAAAGGCGGTTAAGCTTAATATTTGAAAAAATAGTAATATTTGACTAATTATTTACCAAAATGCTGTTGCAAATTCGATATTATTGATATATAATTTGTATAAATAAAGTAGCAAAATCAATTTATATATATTAGAAGTTTATGGAGGTAAGTAATGAGAAAAACAAAAATTGTCTGCACAATTGGTCCTGCCTGTAATACAAAAGAAATGCTGTTAAAGCTTATTGATGCAGGTATGAATGTTGCAAGAATTAATATGTCACACGGTACTTATGATGAATTAGAGGTGCTTTTTGCAACACTTAAAGAAGCCATAACTGAGAGCGGAAAAAATGTAGCTATCTTGCTTGATACTAAAGGACCTGAGGTAAGAGTAGGTGTTTTTGAGAGTGGTTCGATTGTTCTTGAAGAGGGTGCGGAATTTAATCTCTATAAAGCTAAGGGTAAGGGCGATGAAAAAGGTGTAAGTTTGTCATTCCCTAAGCTTGTAGATATTTTCTATGCCGACGGTGAAAAGGCAATTGGCAGAGAGCTTTTGCTGGATGATGGTATTTTATCTCTTATTGTTAAAGAGGTTACATCTGAGGCTATTACTTGTATGGTAAATAAGGGTGGTATTCTTAAAAGCCGTAAGAGCATAAATATTCCGGGATACTACATTAATATGCCATATGTTAGTGCACAGGACAGACGAGATATTGAGTTTGGTCTTACTCATGGTGCAAATGTAGTTGCGGCTTCTTTTGTTCGTACTCATGAGGATATTTGCACACTTCGTGACTTTATTGACAGTCTTGGATTTGAAGATGTTGAAATTATCGCTAAGATTGAAAATCAAAGCGGTGTTGATGATATGGATGACATTATTAGAATCGCAGATGGTGTAATGGTTGCCAGAGGCGATATGGGTGTTGAGATTCCGTTTATTAAGTTGCCTGAAATTCAGAAAACACTTATCAGAAAGTGCGTTGCAAATGGTAAATATGTAATTACAGCTACTCAGATGCTTGAAAGTATGACAACTGCACCTCGTCCAACTCGTGCGGAAATCAGCGACGTTGCAAATGCGGTTTATGACGGTACAAGTGCGGTAATGCTTTCAGCTGAATCTGCGGCAGGTAAATATCCTGTTGAAAGTGTAAAGGCTCTTGATGCAATTTGTACCGAGGCTGAAACAAACGGCGAATTTATTGCGTTGCACGAATATATAAAAGAACATTCTGATAACGACCTTAACCAAATCAGAAGAAGTATTTGTAAAGCGGCTAAGGATATTGCGGCGGCTGTAAATGCAAAGGCTATTATTGTTGAGAGTGCAACCGGCAGAGTTGCTAGAGCTATGGTGCATTATCGTCCTGAGGTGCCTATTATTGCAGTTGTTACATCTCAGTTTGTAGCAAGAAAGCTTTGTCTTAATTGGGGTGTAACTGCTATTATCGGTGAGGAAAAAAGAACCTCCGATGCAATTACAAAGCAAGCTATGGAAAAGGCTTTAAGCACAGGTATTGTACATAAGGGTGATACTGTTGTTGTTCTTTCGTCAAATAAAACTTGTCCAACAACAAGTACAGATTCACTTAATGTCAGAATTTTGTAATTAAAAACAAGATGATTATTCATTAAAGTGAAAACTAAAAGTTTCGGCTACTTGAAGTTGCATCCAAATCGAGCAGATAGCTTGAAATTTTTCGCACAACTTTTCCAAAATTAAAAAGTTTCGGTCAAGCCTTTTCAAAGGCTTGCAGGTCAAGGACGGAGTCCTTGTGGGATTTTAAAGGGCGAAGTCCTTTAACCTAAAGAAAATTTACTGCCAATCCGTTTAAAGCGGATTGGCAATGATTTGAATGTATTATTTTACAATTAAAGAAAAATGCGTTAATAATAAAAACCGCCCCTCAAAGTGTTACCTTTAAGGGGCGGTTTTGTGTTGATAGTTTTTAACTTTTGTGTTGTAATCGACACGAAATGCGTACGAGGCACTCAATTAGTTGCTTTGAGATGAATCATACGGTTTCGCTCGGGCATAGAAGTATAAATTTATATATTACTATCTACACGAAATGCGTACGAGGCACTCGTTATTCAAAGTCGATTTCGCCTGAATACTTTTCCTTAAACATATCGAAGATAGTCTGGAGAGTTTCCTCATCTTCAATGCTTACATATTCCTCTGTTTCTTCATCAATAGAATTGATTTTAAGAATAACAACTTCTTCAGCAGCCTCATCGTTTTCGATAAGAACGATGTACTCTTCGTCTTCGTATTCGATTAAATCAAGAAACTCAAATTCAATCTCGTTGCCCTCGTCATCGGTTAAAGTAATAAGAGCACCTTCGTCGTTCATTTCTTCATTTAAAATTTTATCTTCAGCCATAATTAGCCCCTTTCCGCATTAAATGCTTTTTATTATTAACAATTATAACCGATTAATAAAATTAAATCAATATTTTTTTAAAAAATTTGTTAAAAAGCTTCAATGCGAGCAGCTAGCACCTTATGGAACAAAACTACTATGTCTGAGTGTGACAAAGCAAAATTTTCCTAAAACCAAAAAAAGCCGCTGAAAAGCGGCAATTTTTGGATTTAGAAGTTTTGAAATTAACATGAAAATGTGGATGTCTATTTAAAATTTAAGCATCAGCCAACTTCTGCATTACCTGTATCGCCGAAGAAGTTGAATCTAAATAACTTACTCTCATCTTCTTTATTTTCACAGATGATACTTGCTTCTGCAATTTTACCACCTTCGATGAGTCGTGTTAAGCCAACAAGCTGGCAGAGCTTACTGCGAAGATTTAATCTGTCGCCTTCATTTGTAACGAGATATACATTGCCCTCGCAGGTATCGAGCACGGCGAGGAACGCAGATACATCGACATTGTGCAAACTTAGAATAGGTGTCATAAAAGTTTCCTCCTTAAAATTCTTTAATTGTTTTAAAGTTTTTCTGTGCCATTTACCATTTGGCAAATCATGATTTTTTATCGACTTTGTGATAATTCAATTTTACTCGAGTAAGGCTAATTGGAAATCAGCCGATAGTCAAGCGGACTATTTACTTGACACTTATTATTATATTCAATAATTCGGAAAAGTCAACAATAAAATGCTTTGTGTTTTGTTGTTAATGTTAATTAAATGTCAATAACAGCCAATATAAAGAATGTAAAAATATGCAATATGCACTATTAAAGCGTTCCTCTAAAATAATTGTGCTAAATTATAATCTTGAGTTTTCGTTAAAATTAACAACTTGTATTGTAACTTCTATTAAAGAATAAAAAAAATATACAAACTTAATTTTTCAGCATATTGAGATTTTACTCTTTTTAATGTATAATAATACTGATATTAACCTAAGGGGTGCATATATATGTTAAATGATTTCTATAAACAGTTTAAAAGTGGTACTGATATACGAGGTGTTGCAAGCGAGGGTGTAGAAGGTCAGCATATCAATCTTACAGATGATGTTGTTGCTAATATGGCTGACGGCTTTGTTCTTTGGCTTTCAAAAAAAGTAAATAAGGCTCCCGAGGAGCTTACTATTTCTGTAGGTCGCGACAGCAGAATCTCCGGTCCTCATCTTATGGATATTACAACATCACGCTTTGTTGCAAGTGGTGCTAAGGTTTTAAGATGTGGGCTTTCATCTACACCGTCAATGTTTATGACAACTGTTGACCTTGGTTGCGACGGTGCGTTACAGCTTACTGCAAGTCATCATCCGTTTAACAGAAACGGTTTAAAGTTCTTTACTCGTGAGGGTGGACTTGAGGGTAAGGATATTGAGGCTATACTTGAGTACGCTCAAAATTCGCAACATCCGGAAGAAAAAACTTGCGGCACTCTTACTGATGTTGATTATATGAGTGACTACGCTAAGGGACTTTGTGAAAAAATAAAGAAAGAAGTAAACGCTGAAAATTACGATTATCCATTAAAGGGCTTTAAAATTGTTGTTGATGCAGGAAATGGTGCAGGCGGTTTTTATGCAGATAAGGTTTTATCTGTTTTAGGTGCCGATACAACAGGTAGCCGTTATTTAGACCCAGACGGAATGTTCCCTAACCATATCCCTAATCCTGAGGATGCCGAAGCTATGGCTTCAATTTGCGAGGCTGTAAAGGAAGCTAATGCAGATTTAGGCGTTATTTTCGATACCGATGTTGACCGTGGCGGTGCTGTGGATTCAAAGGGTAATGAAATTAATCGTAACAGGCTTGTTGCTGTAGCTGCTGCAATCGCTCTTGAGGGTAACGAGGGCGGTACTATTGTTACCGATTCAATTACTTCATCAGGCTTGAAAGATTTTATTGAAAATACTTTAGGTGGTAAGCATTACCGTTACCGCAGAGGTTATAAAAATGTAATTGATAAGGCTGTGGAGCTTAATGCTCAGGGAATTAATTGTCCACTAGCTATCGAAACTTCAGGTCATGCGGCTATGAGAGAAAATTATTTCCTTGATGACGGTGCATATTTATGTACAAAAATTATTATTAAGGCTGCTCAGCTTCGTAAAGAGGGTAAGGGTCTTGATGAGCTTACCGCTGAACTTAAAGAACCTGTAGAGAGCAAGGAAATCAGATTCAAGATTACAGAAGCTGATTTCAGAGCTTGCGGTGAAAAAATAATCGCTGACCTTACTGAATATGCTAATGCTCAGGACGGCTGGTGCGTAGCTGATGATAATCGTGAGGGTATAAGAGTTTCCTTTGATAAGGATAACGGTGACGGTTGGTTCTTACTCAGATTATCAGTTCACGACCCTATTATGCCGTTAAATATTGAAAGCGACAGCGTAGGTGGAGTTGAAACAATTTATTCAAAGTTGTTTGAGTTCTTAAAAACAACAAAAGGACTCGATGTTTAAAATATTGTTCTAAATTTCAATTGTTGCAGTAAATATTGTCCGCAACTAAAGTTTGCAACCGAGAGTTGCGACTCTGTAAACCAGAGTTTCTTGCAAAATACATAAGTTGCGGACTAAAATAGGCTCAACAAATGAACAAGGAGGGCTAGTCAATGAACATTGAAACAGCCAACAGATTATTACAGTACAGAAAGAAACATAATTTAAGTCAAGAGGAGCTTGCTTCCAGAATAGGAGTTAGCAGACAGGCAGTCTCAAAGTGGGAGAGAGCAGAAGCTTCTCCTGATACAGATAACCTTGTTTTGCTTGCTGAAATATACGGAGTTTCACTTGACGAGCTTTTAAAGGGTGAGCCTGTTGTTGAACAGCAGGAAAGCGTAAATACCAATAATAATGAATATACTGAGGATTTTACCAATAATACAACTACTGACAATAATACTGAGTACCATAGAGTAGATAAGGTTTCTTTTAAAAACGGTATACATATAGATGCACATAACGGCGACAAGGTTCATATCAGCTTTAAAGATGGTATTCAAGTTCATGATGCAAAGGGAACCGATGTCAATGTTGGCAGAGACGGAGTCTTTGTGTCAGAAAACGGTAAACAGCGTGTCTATACAGATGAAAACGGTAATATTATGGCAGAAAATGGTATGGGAAGTTATTCGCATACTCGCAGATTTTGGAATGAGTTTCCATTCTTTATAATTGCAATTATCGCCTTTTTAATATGGGGCTTTAGCGGTGTTTGGTTTGGTTGGGCTTTGAGCTGGGTTTGCTTTTTGACTATCCCGCTTTATCATTCATTAATAGATGCTATTTATAAGCGTAATCCTTCACACTTTGCTTACCCTGTGCTTTGCGTAATTGCTTATATGTTCTTTGGTTTCTTCGGTGTTTGCGGAGGTTGGGCATTTGGCTGGGTTATATTCCTGACTGTACCAATATATTATTGGGTTTGTTCCTTATTTAAAAGATATTAATAAGTGGGTGTTTATATGGAAGATGTGGAAGTAAAAAATATTGTATCGGAAGTATTGGAAATTTCGGAAAGTATCGCAGAGAAAAGCAAAGAACTTGATACATTATATATAGGTTTAGGTAAAGCATATTTTGAAATCTGCAAGGATAATCCTGATGAATCGTTATCTGAAATTGCCGAGGAGATTAAGAGTACAAAAAACAGTATTTCAGAGCTTGAAAAAAAGCTTGAAAAATTAATTTCCGATACGGTAGTCAAACCTTGTGTATCTGAGACTGAAAATGTACAGGATACTATTATAGAGGAAAAGGCAGAGAAAGTTATTGAAGATGTTACCCAAAGCAAAGCTTCAGAAAGTAAGCAAGTCGAGATTACAGAAGATAAAAAGATTTGCAAAAAATGCGGAACTGCCGCTCCTATGGAAATGTTGTTTTGTGTAGAGTGCGGTAATAAATTTGAAAATGAAGATAATGTCGCTCAGCCTGAAAAAACTCATAATCCTTCAAATGACGAAAAAATCTGCCCTAAGTGCGGTAAGCACTCAGTACCTCAAATGCGTTTTTGTACAGATTGCGGAACAAAGCTTGACGAAGTAAAAATACAAGAGCCAAATAAATGTCCTCGATGCAAAACAGAACTTGCTGATGATATGATTTTTTGTGTTGAGTGTGGATACAAAGTAGTTAAAGAGCAAAAGAATGAAGCGGTTAATCCTTACGCTCAGCCAATGAAAAAAATCTGTCCTGTTTGCAAAAGTGTCCAATCTTCCAATATGAAGTTTTGCACAGAATGTGGTACAAGTTTATAAATTATATAAGTGTAAAGTGATGTGAATAATTGCTTTGCACTTGTAGTTTATTGATTAAATTTTATGATTCAAATGCCTTTTGTTGATAATGTACAAACTAAGAGGGAAATATTTGGAATGTAAAAGAATAATATAATTCTTTAAAAGAAAATCTGTTAATATACATTATTGTAAAATTAATATGTAAATGTGGAGTAGTGTTGAGTCACTCCATAAACAAATAACCATCTTATGAATTTGGAGGAAATCATTATGGTAAGAAAACATCACAAGATATTAAGCATTATCTTATGCTTAATGCTTGCAATCACTGCAATTAGTGCCGGCACAGTAGCGGCAGTTGCAGCAAGCGGCGACACTGTTTATGTAAAGGTAAACAATGGTTGGTCAAATCTTCATTGCTATATGTGGAATAGCGATTCTGATAAGAACGCTACATGGCCTGGTATTGCAATGACAAAGGTTACTGATGATGTATATTCATATACTTTATCAGGCAATTACGGCAATGTAATCTTTAACACAGGTAATGGTGGCAGCCAGACAGCCGATATGGTTTATCCTGGTGCTAACAAGATCTACGACCTCAATGCAGGTTCTTGGAGCGATTACACAGGTAACACTATAGTTACAAATCCTACAACACCTACAACAGGTGGCGATGGCACAACAGTTTATTGCGATAACGATGCTAACTGGTCAACAGTATACTGCTATATGTGGAACAGCGATTCTGATAAGAACGCTACATGGCCAGGTGTTGCAATGACAGCAGACGGCAACGGTAACTTCGTTTATACTGCTTCAAAAACTTTTGCTAACTGTATTTTCAATGCAGGCAACGGCGGTGCAAAGACAGCTGACCTTACAGCAAAGCACGGCTACATCTACAATAACTCTACAGGTGCTTGGTCTGAGTACAATGTAGGACCAACAACTCCAACAACTTCTGTTCCAACTAATCCAACAAATCCTGGCGAAGGCACAGTTGTATACTTAAAGAATACAGCTAACTGGTCAACAGTAAACTGCTATATGTGGAACAGCGGAACAGATGCAAATGGTACATGGCCGGGTGTTGCTATGACATCAGTAGGCGATGGCGTATTTATGTATCAGGCTTCTAAGGTATATGCAAGCTGTATCTTCAACAACGGTTCAACTCAGACAGATGACCTTACAGCTAAGAATGGCTATATCTACGACAACTCAACAGGTCAGTGGACAGAGTATGACACAAGCCCAATCAAAGTTAAGTCTTTCTCAGCTGATCCTGCATCAGATGTTTATACAGGCACAACTGTAACACTTTCAGCAGATGCAACAAGCTCAGAAGGTGCAGTAGCTTATAAGATTTCTGTTACAGACGCAGCAGGCGTAACAAGCATTCTTTCAAACTTCAGCACAAACAAAACTGCAACTTGGACTCCAGCTGCTGTTGGCACATACACAATCAACTTTGATTTCAAGGATGCTGCTAACAACACAAACAACCGTAAAGTAACAATTAATGTTCAGGACGATTCAAATCTTGTTAAGCCAGTTATCAAGACTGTACTTCCTGCAAACCTTAACCTCATTCAGATTAACACAAAGGCTACAGTAACTGTAACAGCTGGTGGCGGTAAGACAGGTACAAACCTTCTCTTCTACAAGTATGTAGTTACAAATCCTAACGGCAAAAAGAACACTCCTTACTACACATTAAACAACACATATTCATTCACACCTGATGTTGCAGGTACATACACAGTAGATGTATATGTTCAGGGTTCAGATAACGCAACAGTTAATAAGACATATACTTACACAACAACAAATTCACCTGTAACACAGCCAACTTCAAGTGTAGTTATCACTAAGGGTGATGCTAACGGTGACGGTAATGTTAATATTTCTGACGTAACACACATTCAGAGATATAGTGCAGATTACTCAGGTTATAAGGTAGATGTAGATGTAGCTGATATGAACAATGACGGTGTAGTTAATGTTAAGGATGCTACATATCTCCAGAGAGTACTTGCAAAAATCGCATAATTTCTGTTTATAGAAATGGAGAATTTATATGTCAAGAATTAAAAAGCTAGGTGCTATTATTCTTGCTTCACTGATTGTAATGTCTGCAGGTGCAATGACTGTAGGTGCTGCCGGAACTAACGACAGCACCGCAGTAGCGGCAGAAGCAGAAACAGGTATTACAATTCATATCAGAGATGATGAAGTAGCACAACCTTATGTGTATTTATGGAATTCACTTCCTACAAATGAAGCAATGTCAAAGTCCTACCCTGGTGAAAAATTAGTAAAAACCAATGGGTGGTACAACTATAACATTAAAAATGTATCCAAGGTAAATGCTATTGTAACAGATGTCAATGGTAACCAACATTCAAAAGAGCAAAAGCTTCTTGCAGGTGAGTGGTGGTGCGACAATGGCAAATGGACAAAGTATAATCCTGACGAAGTAATCCCATCGTCAGATGTTGATATGCGTGAAGAAACAATTTATTTTGTTATGACAACACGTTTTTATGACGGAGATACTGGCAACAATGTTCATTGTTGGGATGATTCTCAGGCTAACAACCCCGATTCAGACCCTGCTTGGCGTGGTGACTTTAAGGGTCTTGCAGACAAGCTTGATTATATCAAGGCACTCGGATTTTCAGCTATTTGGGTTACTCCGGTAGTAGAAAATGCTTCCGGTTATGACTATCACGGCTATCATGCAATGAATTTCAAGAAGGTTGATCCTCGTTATGAGAGCGAAGATTATACCTATGAAGATTTTATCAGAGATGCACATCAGAAGGGCATAAAAGTTATTCAGGACGTTGTTTTCCAGCATACAGGTAACTTTGGTGAATCCTTCTTCTGCAATCTTTTCGAAAAGGATTATACAAAAGATTTAGGTAATATTGAAGAATGTATGATTCCTACAGAATACTTACTTGACTCATTTGGTCTTAACGCTCCTGAAGATTACTGGGCACAGGAAGGCAAGATTCAGTATGCGCAAAGATTGAATCTTATGAAAAATACAACATATTCAGGTGAGAATGGTAATTCAACCGGTAATTATCCTTCAAAAACTGATTATGAAATGAATAAGGTTTCAACAAGCGAAATTTACAATCCTAATAACTATTATCATACAGGTTATTTCCAGAGTCTTAACTGGGACGACTGGACCTGTAAATATGCACAGATTGCAGGTGACTGTGTTGACCTCAATACAGAAAATCCAGCAGTAGCTGAGTATGTTGTAGATTCATATAGTGAGTATATGAATATGGGTGTTGACGGCTTCCGTGTTGATACAGTTCGTCATATCCCAAGAGTATCTCTTAATCTTATGTATAATGAGCAGCTCCTTGATGCAGCAAAAGCTGCTAATAAACCAAACTTCCTTATGTTTGGTGAGATTTGTACTCGTTTTACAAGCGTTTGGTATCGTGGCCATGCAGAAGAGTCATCTCCATACTATACATGGAAAGAGTCTAATGATAAGTGGGCACAGAGCTGGAACTGGGGTACATCAGCTGAGGAAATCAACGAAAATATGAATATTACATTTGATCATTATCTTGAAGAAGACGAAACATCAGATGAGCCTACTTCAAATAATGCTTTCCTTAGCGGTATTACATATCATAAACCAGATACTTCAATGGCTTCAGGTATGAATGCTATTGACTTCCAGATGCACAGATTATTTGGTAATGCAAGCTCTGCTTATGGTATTGCTCTTGCAAGTGACAAATATTATAATGATGCTACATATAATGTAATGTATGTAGATTCACATGACTACTCACCTGAGTCACCAGACGAAAAGAGTCGTTTTGCTGGTGGTACATTAGCATGGGCTGATAATCTTAGCCTTATGTTTACATTCCGTGGTATTCCTTGTGTATACTATGGTTCAGAGGTTGAGTTTATGAAGGGTGCAGTAATTGACGTAGGTCCAAATGCTCCTCTTTCAACAACAGGTCGTGCATATTTTGGCGAATATCTTGAGGGCGAAGTAAATGCTACTGATTTTAGTGAGTTTACAGCAAGTGGTAAAGTTGCTGAAACTTTGGATAGTACACTTGCACAGCACCTTTCAAAGCTTAATGCAATTCGCCGTGCAATCCCTGCTCTTCAAAAGGGTCAGTATACAACATCAAGCAATTATGTAAGCGGTAAAATGGCTTATGTTCGCCGCTATACAGATGATACAACCGACAGCCTTGCACTTGTAACAGTTTCAGGTGGTGCTACATTTAAGAATATTCCTAACGGAAAGTATATTGATGCTGTAACAGGCGATATTCAAAATGTAACAAATGGCACTCTTACTGTTCCTTCAATTAGTAAGGCAAATGCAAGAGTTTATGTATGTTGTGCATCAGGTTTTACAGGCATTGATGGTCAAATTGGCGAAACAACATCATATCTTAAATAATTTAGAAGCTATTGTTTAATATATTAGCTGAAAACGGCTCCGATTGTTCGGAGCCGTTTTTTTACTATATAGATAATTCCTCGATTATGCTCTGGGATAGAATGGTAAAATAATATGATGGTATCTATAGGAATTGCGTGTGAGCACTAGCTTTTTATGATGATTGATATCTAATGTAAGATGATTGTTTTAAAAATATGTTTGTAATTGATATTATTAAATATATTGCCAGAATAGCAATGTTGCTAAATTCTGTAATTAACAATTGGTCAATATTAATAATAACAGCTCTACTTTTATTCACAAAAGATTGCTAATATTAGAAAATAAAATATAGTATAGTAAAAGCATAATATATGTGGTAAGATTTAGAAAAATACTATATTAGGAGGTTTTATGGTGAAAAGATTAATTTCAATTCTGCTTGTAACCGTTATGCTATGCACCAGTGTAATTATTCCGGTATCAGCAGAAGAAACATCTACACCAAAAAATGGTGTCACATCAGTTACCGATGGTAATTTAGCAGTTACAGGTACAAACTCATTCGGTAATTTGTTGTCTGACAAAATTCAAGAAAACACATCACAGATGAATGACTGCGGTAGCAGAATATCTGATATTCAGGTTGAGGGTACAACTGCAACTGTAAGCTATAGTGCGATTGAAGATTGTACTATTCTTGTCGGAATCTTTGATGAAACAACAGATCAGCTTTTATTCTCAGGAAAAACTGATGTTAAAAAAGATGAGCAATCTGCAACTGTAACGATTGAAGCAGATGAAATGCCTAAATATTTTAAGATTAAAGCTTATATGCTTAATGGCATTAATTCCCCTATCGCACCTGAATACAACTCACCTTTGTATACAAAGAAAATTCAGGAGCTTAAAGAGAAAACAGTAAATGATTTTGATGAATCAAAGGTATTAAATCTTGATGAAAATGAAGAAACAAACTTTGCTGTTTATAAAGATGGCACAATGATTATTGAATATCAAGAGGGTTACAACATTCCTGAACTTATTGATAGTCAAAACGGAAAATATGTTTTTTCAAACGCTTCAAAAGAAATGCTATCATTAAAAAGCGGTGATACTTTTTCCTGTACATATTCAGAAAGCGATGTTCTTGTAGCAGTGGTTGATACAATAGTGATCAGCGGTACAACTGTTACTATTACAGAGGGTAAAACAGAGCTTGAAGATGTGTTTGAATATGTAAAAATTGAAAATGACGGATTAAATCCTGGTGATTATAGTGTAGATAATTCTACTATTTCTGAGGGTTTGACACCAATAACACCTAAAAAAAGCAGAGCTATTGAAGGTAGTGGAGCATATTCAGTAGCTGTATCTCTCTCTATTGCGTTTAATTTAGGTGATAAAGAATATGAAGGTGATAAGGAAAATATTGAAATTGGTGCTAAAATTGGTGGAAAAGTTACTTTTTCCGCAACAGCTTCCTTAGATGTATATCTTTCCGGATTTGATTATTACATTAAAGTTGGCATTGAGAAAAGAACAGATTTATCAGCTCAAATGGAAGGTAATTTAGATGTATCATTTGATTTACCAAAAATCAATATTAGTACAGCCGCAGGTGTAAATATAGTATTACAACCTACTTTGGATGTTAGTTATTCTGCATCTTTATCAATTAATGTGACTATGTATGATGCCAGTGGATTTTCTTGTAGTTCTGATACAGGGTATCAAGAAGAAAGTCAAAGTCCTTGTACGGAGTCGTCTTTCAATTTCAGCGGAACAGTTTATATAGGAATATCACTTGAGTTTGGTTGTAATATAATATGTGAAGAATTTGCAGAAGCAAGTATAAAATTTTCAGGCGGATTAGAAATATCTGGTAATTTCTTAACCATAAGTGATAATAAAGATGATGACTGCAAACATTTATGCAAAGCTTGTATCGAAGGAGCAATTAGTAAAAAATTTAGCGTGACCGGTGAAATATCTATTTTCAAATTATTTATATTTGATTGTACTATGTTTGAGCGTAGTTTTAAATTCCTCGATTGGCATTTCTCGTTAGATTCTGGACATTTTGCTTTTACAAAGTGTCCGTATTATCAATATAAAGTAAGCTTGACGCTTACAGATAACGGAAAACCTCTTGCTAAAGAAAAGGTATATGTTAATGGTGCGTATAAAGGTAAAACAAACGAAAAGGGTATGTTGACCTTCTATTTAGATAATGGTGATTATACACTTATTGCTAATATATGTACAAAAGACTTTTTTATTGGTAATGCTAAAAAAGTGTTAAAAGTAGATACTAAAGATGATTCATCATACCGCTCAGGTAAATGTGGAAAAGATTGTTATTGGCAACTTGATGTTAATGGTGTATTGACTATCTATGGTTCAGGTGAAATGGACGGTTACGCTGATGATGATCTTGATGAAAGGCCTTGGGATTGGCTTTCAGATTCCATAACTTCTGTCGTTGTATGTGATGGAATAACTAAAGTAGGTGGTCGTGCATTTAGTTATCTAGAAAATCTTGCTTTGGTGTCTTTGGGTGCTGATGTAAAAGTAATTGGAAGTTATGCTTTCTACAACTCTAAAAAACTTACAAAAGTAAGTATGTACGATAGTGTTGTTGAAATTAGTAACTATGCATTTGGTCAATGTTCAAGTCTTTCAAAAATAAATACTAAAGAAACAATAAATAGTCCGTTAGAGCAATTGAAAACTGAAAAAATAATCGGGCATAGTGCTTTTTCTGGTTGCTCAAGTTTAATAAGTTATTCTATTCCCAGCGGAACAAAGATTATAAGTTCATATGCTTTTAATAATTGTTACAAATTACAAAATGTTTTAATTCCGAATACAGTAGAAAAAATTGGCTGGGAAGCTTTTTGTGGTTGTAGTAGCATAAAAACTGTGCGTATTCCTAATAGTGTTACAGAAATTGATAGTGGTGCTTTTAGGGATTGTATAGGACTTAATGATATTGTAATCCCAAGTAGTGTAACTCGTATGGGAGGTACTGTATTTTCTGGATGTGAGGCATTAACAGAAATAATAATTCCAAATAGTATAAAAGTTATTGAGGTAGGAACTTTTTATAATTGTAAAAGATTGGCTAAAGTAGTTATTCCTGATACTGTGACGAAAATTGGAATGGAGGCTTTTTATAAATGTTGGAATCTTGAGAATGTTATTTTGCCTGAAAATTTAAATACACTTGGTGATAGAGCGTTTTATTATTGTCTTTGTTTAAAAAATATAACTATACCTGCCAGTGTAACAAATTGGGGTTCTGGTAGTTTTGGAAATTGTACAGGCATTGAAAGTGTTGTGGTAGAGAATGGTATAAAATATATAGGTGAATATGCATTTACTGATTGTTCCGGCCTAACAGATGTAAGTATTCCTAATACTGTAACAAATATTAAATCCGGTGCATTTTCTTATTGTGAAAGTCTTGAAAAGATAACTATTCCTAATAGTGTAAAAGAATTAGGGGGAAGTGTTTTTTATCGTTGCAAGCTTTTAAATAATGTAAAAATTCCTGAAAGTGTAGAGTCTATAGGATGTAGTGCTTTTGGTGATTGTGACAGCTTTACCGAAATAACAATACCCGGTAGCGTTTTTTGTATTAATGATAGTACATTTGCTGGTTGTGATAGCCTAAAATCAGTGACAATTAATGCTGGTGTTACAGGAATTGAAGATGGAGCATTTTCAAGTTGTTATTATTTAACAAGTGTTTCAATTCCATCAAGTGTGAATAAAATCGACAATTCAGCATTTTATAACTGTAAAAGGCTTGAAAAGATAGTTATTCCTGAAGGCGTTGAGACTATGGGCAATAGTATATTTGAAGATTGTATAGCCTTATCATCTGTTAGTATTCCTGAAACAGTAACAAGCATTGGTAATTATGCTTTTGATGGATGTTCCAGCTTGAAAAGTGTAGTAATTCCGTCCAAGGTAGAGATGTTGAACATGTTTATGTTTAGAGAATGTTATGCTCTTGAAAATGTGACTTTGCCCCCAAACTTAACATCCATAGGTGATTATGCTTTTGCATGCTGCGAAAGCTTAAAAAATATAACTATTCCTGACACTGTGACAAAAATAGGGCATTATGTTTTTGATTACTGTGTTGCACTAGAAAAAATAGAGATTCCTGCAGGGGTTTCTAAGATAGAGCAATCAACCTTTGAAGATTGTACTAATTTAAAAAAAGTAATAATAAATGATGGATTAACTACTATTGAAAGAAGTGCATTTAAAAATTGTACAAGTCTAACTGAAATAATTATTCCCAATAGCGTAACCAGTATAGGCGATAGTGCTTTTCAATACTGTGAAAACTTAGCAAAAGTAACTATGCCTGAATATTTAAAATATCTTGGTAGTTATGCTTTTTATGATTGTGAAAGCCTTATGAGCATTTCTATTCCGTACGGAATTACTTATATATCCGAGTGTACATTTAGTAATTGCAGTAGCTTGACAAGTGTGGTTATACCTAATAGTGTAGAGTATATTAATAACAATGCTTTTGGTAATTGTTCATCTCTTGAAAATGTGTCTATTCCTAGCAGCGTAAAAGAAATTAGATATTATGCTTTTAGTAGCTGTAAAAGCTTGACAAGTATAACTATTCCAAGTAGTGTTACTAAAATTGGGGATTATGCATTTGCATATTGTTCAAGTTTGGAAACTGTTGTTTTAGAAAATAGTGCAACAACCATTGGCTATAATACTTTCTCAGGTTGTCCTTGTGCGGAAGATTTTATTAAGACAGAAAATGCAGTTGCTATAAATCAACCTTTAGTAACCTCAGAAGAACCCACTGTATCTGTAACTGCAAGCGAAGCTACAAATACAGCGTCAAATACACTTACTGCTATGGTAAGTGATTTAATTAAGAACACATCTTATTTTGTAGTTGTTGTAAAATCAGATAGTGTTGAAGATATTTTATCTGCTGATAATCTGCTTTACTTTACACAGGTAAAATCTGATGCTGAGGGTAAGATTTCGTTATCATATGTTCCTCGTGTGGGTTGCAATGCTCCAGTTGTGCTTACATACAGAGCTTATGTAAATAACATTGAAGATGCTGATATTGTCGTTACCGATATGTATTATACAGGTAGTGAGCAGACTGCTGAATATGTGGTAAATTTCAATGGTAAGACTTTAACTGAGAGTGAAGACTTTACTGTAAGCGGAGATTTATCTGCAACTGAAACAGGTTGTTACGAACTAACATTTACAGGTGTGAATGATTATCAGGGATCAGTAACTGTATACTTTGCTTTGGTTGACCCATATTTGTATGGTGATACAGATATGGACGGCAGAATTACAGTTAAGGATTCTACAACTATTCAAAGATATTTAGCAGAGCTTGAAGCTTTAAACGAAGATTCATATTTGCTTTCTGATGTAGATGGAAATGGTGAAGTAAATATCGTTGATGTTACTGTTATTCAAAATTACCTTGCCGGCGTTAGTATGTCATCTTCAAGAGCTGGTGCGAGATCGGCTGTTTTAAAGTAAGTTTAAATTAATGTTGTGCTGTTTTTAAGCACACGCAAAAAAAGCGTAGGGTTTGACATTTTTGTGTCGTTCCCTACGCTTTTGTTAAAATATTAAGTTATTATTTTAGCTGTTAGCTATATGTCTTTGAATTGATGTAATATCGTTGATATTTAACATATTGTTTCCGTCAAAGTCTGCATTAAGCTTTTTTACTTCGGTAAGGGTTGCAATATCTGCCAAGTATCTTGCAAGTGCGGTTGCATCGTTTATATTAACATCACCATTTAGGTCAACATCGCCTAAATCGGTTACTTCTGCACCTGTTTTATTAGTTACTGCCTTAATAACAAATGTTCCGCCGATTTCATCGTTGTTGTTTGTTTTGTACCAATCTAAAAGCTCGGTCATAGTGTCGTTATAGCTAATATAGCTTTGACCCTGTTCGGAGTTGTTTAATAAAACATACGATTTATCTGATGCTCTGTTAAGCCATTCATTTACACCAATTGTATTGCCTTGAGTTTTTGTTGAGTTGTCGCTTGTGCCGATTTCAATTGCGATTCCGCCTTTGGCAACAGGTAGATTAAAGTCCTCAATATCTGCACAAATATATCCGCTGTAGTCTACAGTTGAAGTGTAAAGCTTTGTCCATTGGCTTTTATCTTCAACCGGCGCATTGTTGCTTACAGGTACATAATAAATGGTATAATCTGCATTTACCGAAGTGGATTCAAAAACTATTTTGTCGAGTGAGTTATATCCGTTTGAAAAATCAAATACATTTATGTATGTAACAGGATTTTCAGGAATATATGAAAATTCATAAGTTGCACCGTAAATTTCGTTTTGCTCTAATCGAACATCTTCGGTTATTTTTTCGTAGCCTGTAATTGCAAAACTTGGGGCATACTTTTCGCCAAATAGAAATGTATCTTCGTATGAAATCCAATAGCATCCGCCGTTACTGTTAAAATCTTCGCCCCAACTGCTTTTTACCAGCCAACCGCCATCGTTTTCAGGACGATAGCTTCCAAGTCCGTTAAAGTTATCTTTTGAATAGTTATCATCCCAGCCTATAACTTCTATAGCGTGACCTATTTTGCTTCCGTGGTATTGAGGTGGATAATAATAAGAAATATTATCGTCGCTAAAGCAATATTTTGTATGTGCGTAAGCTGAATAAATACCGCCATGCTCCATAATTGCTTGCTTAATTGTATTAGGGTCAGCAGAAGTGATATACTGAATTGAAGTTACTCCGTAATTTGCAAGATTTGTCGGAATTTTGTCGCCGTTAGTTGCAAGTAACGGCAAGCCGCTTACTGATGAGTCTGTTACAGCACCTTGCCATGAGGTAAGATAGCCAAGCGGAATTTCTGCAAATCCCTCACCGTTTGTAGTTCTTATCCAACCTGTTCCGTTTGTGCGGGTTGTTGCCCATACATTCATATGATTTTCTGAAAAATCAGACTCAAGAATTTCGCCATCGTGAAGAAGCTTTGATTCAAATGCACCAAGGCTTGCATATGCCCAGCAGTCATTAAATAATTGTTTTTCGGTAGGGGTTACATAGCCGAGGTCATAGGAGCTGTAGCTCTCAGGAATTTGTGTAATGCTTTCTATTTTATTGTTAGCAGTGTCATTTGTAGAATCGCTGATTTCTTGTGCATTTGCACCTGTAATAGCAAATGATGTGATTGAGCAAATAGATAATGCTGTTGAAATAAGTCGTATCAGAATTTTGTTTTGCATAGAAAATACCTCCGTTTTAATGCTATTTTGATTATAACAAAAGCAATTGTTTTTGTAAAGAATATATGCTTGTTTTGGTATTATACTAAGATTAGCAGTAAAACTAATTTAGTATAAATTGCGAGGTGTTTTTATGGTAAGAACAGATCTTGCTGTTGAAGCAAGGGAGATTGCAGGCGAAAATGTTAGCGGTGTCGAATTTAAAAACTATAAAGAAAACGGACTTGAAATTTCAAGAATGAGAGTAAAAACAAATAAAGCTCGGCAGGCTTTAGGGAAGGAAATAGGAACATATATTACTATTGAATTGCCATCATTGACAGATAATTTTACAGAAACTGACGAAAGATTGGTAACGATAGGAGAGGAGATAAGACGGCTGTTGCCTGTTAATGGTCTTGTGCTTGTTGTGGGACTTGGCAATATTGAGATTACACCCGATTCGCTGGGACCTAAAACAAGCTCAAGGGTTTTAGCCACAAGGCATATATCGGGTGAGATTGCAAGTGCAACAGGGCTTGACAGGCTTAGACCTGTTGCTGTTATGCAGACAGGTGTAACAGGTCAGACGGGGATAGAAACAGGCGAGTATATTTTAAGTGTTGTGAAAAGGATAAAGCCTAATGCAGTTGTCGCTATAGATGCCCTTGCATCACGCAGACTTGAGCGATTGGGTTGTACCTTGCAGATTAGCGATACCGGCATTTCGCCCGGTGCAGGGGTGGGTAATCACCGAACAAAAATTACTCAGGAAACAATCGGAGTGCCGGTTATAGCTATTGGTGTGCCGACAGTTGTAGATGCTCGGACAATGGCGAATGATTTGATTGAAAACAGCGGAAACAAAGCTTCGTCTGATTCTGTAATACCAAAGGGTAAGCAAATGGTTGTTATACCGAGAGAAATCGACCTTTTAACTGAAAGAGCCGCTAGGCTTATAGGTTTTGCGTTAAATGGGGCGTTGCAAAATGAGTTTAATCTGGCAGATTTAATATCGTTAATGTGATTATTTGAAATCCTCCTTTTATGAATTAAATTGAGTATAAGCGTAAAAGGAGGAGTAATTAAAAATAGGATAATATTTTATTGAAATAGAAAAACTAACAAAATTTGTATTGAAAAATCGTTAATTATATGCTATAATTTAGAAGTATAGTGAATATATACATATTTATTACTTTTTACAGAAAGGGAGTAATTACAATGAATAATAAAGTACAAGAAATTATGCAGTTGATCCGTGAAAAGGATATTAAAATGGTTGACTTTAAGATGGTTGACATCAATGGTCAGTTCCGCCATGTTACAATTCCTGCTAAGGATTTTTCTGAGGAGGTTATGAAAAACGGTATCGGTTTTGATGCTTCGAACTACGGCTATGCTGTTGTAGAAAAGAGCGATATGGTGTTTATTCCTGACCCTGAAAGTGCGGTAATCGACCCGTTCTGTGAGATTCCTACTTTGTCAATGACAGGTAATGCAATGATTATTGATAATCCTGAAAACAGACCTCTTGCTCAGTATCCAAGAAATATCGTTCTTGCCGCAGAGCAGTATATGAAGGATAGCGGTATTGCTGACACAATGCTTATTCTTCCTGAATTTGAATTCTATCTTTTTGATGAAATCGGCTGGGAAGTTGCACCAAATTCTGTAGGTGTATCTCTTGATGCTGTTCAGGCTCATTGGAACAGCGGTACTGAGGGTGCCGGTTGTGTTGTTCCTAAGCAGAAAAACTACCATGTTGCTAAGCCTTACGATGTATCTTATGAGGCTCGTAGCGAAATGTGTATGCTTATGGAAGAAGCTGGTATTGCTATTAACTACCATCATCCTGAGGTTGGTGCGGCTGGTCAGTTTGAAATTGAACCAAAGCTTGGTCAAATGTCAAAGATGGCTGATGCATCTATGATGATTAAATATATTATCCACAATACAGCAAGAAAGTACGGCAAGTCTGCTACATTAATGCCAAAGCCTGTTATGGGTGAGGCTGGTAACGGTATGCATGTGCATATGCTCCTCTTAAAGGATGGCGAGCCTGTATTCTCTGATGATAACGGTTATTCAAACCTCAGCAAAGAGGCTCACTATTTTATGGGTGGTCTTCTTAAGCACATTTCTTCATTGTGTGCTATTACAAACCCAAGTACAAACTCATTTAAGCGTCTTGTACCTGGCTTTGAGGCTCCTGTAACAGTTGGTTATGCTACATCAAACCGTAGTGCTGTTATTCGTATTCCTGCTTACGCTAAGGCTCCAAACCTCAGACGCTTTGAGCTTCGTAACCCTGATGCTACTTGTAACCCATACTTCTGCTATGCGGCTATTCTTATGGCAGGTCTTGATGGTATTAAGAATAAGATTGACCCACACGAAAATGGTTGGGGTCCTTATGATATGAACCTCTTCCATCTTAGCGATGAAGAAAAGGCTAAGCTTAGCCATCTTCCAACTCGTCTTGAAGATGCACTTGATGCTCTTGAGGCTGACCACGACTACTTAACTGCAGGTGGCGTATTCCCAGAAGAGCTTATTAATAACTTTATCGCTTCAAAGCGTGAGGAGTGCCGTCAGCTCGCTGCTATTCCTCATCCTGCTGAGTTCGATCGTTATTACAATCTTTAATTAAAAAGATTTTTTTAAATTAGAATAACCTCTTGTTAAAACCGTTTAATTGGCTGTTATGGCTGATTAGGCGGTTTTTACTTATTGATAAAAAATATTTTACAATTTATAAATTTTCTACAACTTCTATATTTGAGTACAACCAGATAAAAGGAATGGAAAGCCTCCTTTGATAAATAAGCCTTTAGTATTTTGTTTTATAAGAGATGAAAAAATTTTTAAAAAAAGATATTGACAACTATAGTTGTCAATGTTATAATGTCAATGACAAGGAAAGTTGTCATTAGTTTGATATCAAATATTAATTTGTCTTAAGTATGGACAAAAAGCTTGCTTTTAAAGCTTATAAATTTAATACGAAAGGGTTGAAAATAGTATGCCGTTGTATAATCGGCTAAAGGAATTTAGGGCTAAGCTTGGAGTAAATCAACAACAAATGGGTGCGTTGGTTGGTGTATCAAGACAGACGATAAGCCAGATTGAACGAGGAGATTATTCTCCATCGGTTGCATTGGCACTAAAAATTGCGAAGATTTGCGAAGCATCGGTTGAAGATATTTTTAATTATGAGGAGGACTAATTATGAAATCAACTAATACAAAGGGTAGTTCAAGTGTTAAAAAGACGGTTATTATTTCTGTAGTGTTTATATGTTTTTTACTTGTATGTTTTTTTGGAGGTTATTTTACAGGTAAGTTAATGAAGAATTTTGATAATTTAAATCTTGATTTTTCAGCATTTTGGGAAAGCTTTAATCTTACAGCGGCTTATACTTTGCCGTGGGTATATCTTGGTTTGTGGGTAGCCGTTACGGTATTCAGCATTATTTGCATAGTAAAGGGTAAAAAGACTTTTGCTACTTGGAATGGCGAGGATGAAAAAACAATCGAAAAGTCCGAAACTTTATTAGGTGCCGCAGTTTGTGTGCTTAATGTAGCGTACATTATATATTTATTCTTGTTTGGTGCTATTATTTATTTTGATAGAGTTTCAGACGGACCACTTTCAAAGTTAGTAATGATGCTATTTGCAATTTTATATATTGCAAGTATTGCATCATCATTTATCTTACAAAGAATAGTTATTGAGGTTGAAAAGCAGATTAATCCTGAGAAAAAAGGCGAGCTTATGAGCCCTAAATTTCATAAGGATTGGATAGGCAGTTTTGACGAGGCTGAAAAAATGATGCTCTATAAGGCTTCTTATAAAGCTCACAGAGCTACTAATACCCTTTGTATGATTTTATGGTTAGTTAGCATTATCGGCATTGCGGCATTTGAAACAGGTCTTCTTCCAATTGCAATTGTTACTGCTATTTGGCTTACAAGCTCAATTGCATATTTTGCTGAGTGTATTAAGCTTGAAAAAAAGAAATAATCTGTAAAAAATATAAGTTGTTTGATACATAAATAAAAATTCTGCTTGACATATTTTGTTGTATGTAGTATAATATATTATGTTAAGCAGATATGCGGATGTAGCTCATCTGGTAGAGCGCCACCTTGCCAAGGTGGAGG
>JAXJSN010000131.1:0-7553 GCA_036310085.1 Ruminococcus sp. | reverse complement strand
TTAAAAACTGTAATAAAGCTTGATTATTTCTATGTTTTTAATTTGTTCAGCAGATATTATATAATTTTAACACTTCTATCCGAGTACTTTCCTATAAAGCAAAAAAGCAACGACTAAACATCGTTGCTTTTTATCAATTAATATAAATTAGTTTTCATCAGAAGTGTTTTCGTTTTCTTCCTCAACGCTTTCTTCTTCAGCGTTTTCGTCTTCAAGTGACTCTTCTTCGATTACAGCTTCTTCTGCATTATCTTCATTGTTTTCGCTGTCTTCAATGTTGCTTTCAGCAATATCAGCCTCAATACCGCCCTCAAGCATAGTAGGCTCTTCAACAACTGTATTATCTTCAACCTTAAGTTCAAAACCACTAAAGAATGAATAAGGGATACCATAACCAAAAGCTACACAAGCAAGAGTAACAATAACGCTCTGTCCACTCTCAGCTACAAAAACCTCGTGTAAAGGCATACCAGAAGCAAATGAAGCGATTATTATGTACAATGATGGTACGCACATAATAAGCAGTGTAATAAGCGAAAAACGCTTTACAGCCTTACCGTCGCCTACTCTGGTTGCGTAAAACATAAGAAAACCAAACACAACATAAATAAGAGCAGTAACAATTGAGCCTGCTATACCCGGCAGAGTAGCAGTAAACTGAGTAAAGAAATGTGCACAAACAATAAATGCAACAATCAGAAACGCAGAAAAGAACAGATTGATTTTATCAGCTTTAGATGTTTTTTTCAAAGCAAATACCTCCGAACAAAAATATTACAAAGAAATTTTATCAGTATAATGTGACAGTTTTGTGAAGTTTTTTGATTTATTAACAAAAAATATAGAATATAAGCTATTTTATAGTGTTATGCACGCTTTTTAGCCGCAAAACACACCCAGCCTTTTTCAATATGTTCTTCGATAATATCAAAATAGCGACTTACAGACTCTTTTACCTCGTCGCCTCTTGTATCAATAATACCACTCATAATATAAACGGCATCATCCTTCATAAAATCAGCAACACCCTGCGATAAAAACATTATTGCATCGGCAACAATATTTGCAAGAATAATATCAAAAGTACCTTCAACCTTATCGGTAAAACTACCGCACATAGCAGTAAATCTATCGGAAACACCATTTAACTCGGCATTTTCTATTGCAGTTCTTACAGCCACCTCGTCAATATCGACTCCGACAGCCTTACTTGAACCAAGCAACAAAGCGGCAATACCCAAAATACCACTGCCGCAACCTACATCAAGCACAGTGTCGCCCTGCTTCATATACTTTTCGCACATTTCAAGACAAAGTCTTGTTGTTTCGTGTCCACCTGTACCAAAAGCAAGACCGGGATCAATGCTAAGCACTTTTCGGTTGCCTGCGTCGTAATCATCTCTCCAGCTTGGACGGATAAGCAGATTTTCGCCTACCTCAATAGGGTTAAAATACTTTTTCCAATTATTTCGCCAATCTTCCTCTGCACAATCAAGCAATTCAATGCTATGCTCTATTCCCTCAGCTGTATATCTTTCTGAAAGAAAAGCCACAGCCTCAGCAGGTGAAACATCAGGCTCAAGATAAATATGAACAAAAGCCTTGCTTTTATCCTTTGCAAGCAAATCCTCATCAATAAGGTCGATATGCGCAATATCCATTACCTCTGCTTCAAGATTTGCGTAGTCTTCAATATAAATTCCGTAAGGCACAACGATATTTGCAATATCGCCTGCCCTGTCAATATCCTTTGCATTTACAGCAATTTTAATTTCTGTCCAAAGCTCCATACTGACCTCTTAATCATTAAACAATTTTTTTATTTTATCAAAGAAAGTGTTTCTTTGATTATAATTTTTCTCGTTCATAATAGTTTCAAAAGCTTTAATAGCTTCCTTTTGTTTTGAGTTAAGATTCTTTGGAACCTCAATTGTAACTCTCACATATTGGTCGCCCTTGCCTCTGCCGTTAAGGTGTTGAATACCCTTGCCCTTTAGCTTAAATACATCGCCCGGCTGTGTACCTTCGTGAACAGGATAAGTAACCTTGCCGTCAAGAGTAGGAACAACTACATCTGCACCCAAAGCCGCCTGAGCAAATGTTAATGGTAAATCGCACCAAACATCGTCGCCTCTGCGTTCAAAAACAGGATGAGGACGAACATTTACATAAACATGTAAGTCACCTGAAGGACCACCGTTTTTACCGGCATTACCTCTGCCGCCTACATTGAGAATCTGCTGGTCTTTGATACCGGCAGGAATAGTAATATCAACAGTTTTATTCTTTCTTTGAGTACCTGCACCGCCACATTTTTTGCAAGGGGTTTCAACAATTTTACCTCTGCCGTGACAAGCATCGCAAGTACGCTGTGTTTGCATAACGCCAAAGGGAGTTCTCTGATTGATAGTTACCTTACCTGAGCCGCCGCAAGCTGAGCAGGTTTTCGGAGTAGTACCCGGTTGAGCACCTGTACCGTGACAATCATCACAGGTAGTTATGCAACCATACGAAACTGATTTTGAGCAGCCTTTAGCCGCTTCTTCAAATGAAATATAGATACTTGTTTCAACATCGCTTCCACGCATTGGAGCATTAGGGTTGTTGGAGCGTCTGCCGCCAAAACCGCCAAAGAAGCTTGAAAAAATGTCATCAATATCAATGCCCTGACCATATGGACTGCCGCCGCCTGCACCAAAGTTGGGGTCAACGCCTGCATGGCCGTACTGGTCATATCTCGCCTTTTTTTCTTTGTCAGAAAGAACCTCGTAGGCTTCGTTTACTTCTTTAAATTTTTCTTCACATTCCTTATCACCCGGATGAAGGTCAGGGTGATATTTTTTAGCACCCTGTCTGTATGCTTTTTTTATTTCATCGTCGCTGGCACCTTTTGAAACGCCCAGCACCTCATAATAATCTCTCTTATCTGCCATATTTTTACTCCATATTGAAATGTTAAGTTTGGTTAAGTATGTTTATTAAACTCTTTTTCAAAATGCAACGTGACGTTGCATCCGATTCGAGTAGATAGCTTGATATTCTCTGGAAAACTTTTCCCAAAATAAAAGTTTTGATTAAACTTTTTCAAAAGTTTATGGGTCGAGGGCAACGCCCTCGTGGGATTTTAAAGGGCAAAGCCCTTTAACCTAAAATGAATTAATTAAAAATTTCGTTAATAACGAAATTTTAAAAAAGCGAGTGCCTCGCACGCATTTCGTGCAGACAGCACTATATAATCTTAATACTTCTATGCCCGAGCGTAACCGAGCAATTTCTAATAAAGTAATAAATCGTAATGTTAAGGACTCTGTCCTTAAAACCTGCAAGGACTCCGTCCTTGACCTGCCAGCCTTTGTAAAGGCTGGACCGAAACTTTTAATTCGGGAAACATTGTGCAGAAATCATCAATCTGTCTGCTCGATTTGGATGCAACACATTGTTGCCATAACGAGCCAAAAGGAGCCGCAAAAACAGCTCCTTAGCTCAATATATTCAGATAAATTAGTTTACATCTTTAAAGTCTGCATCATATACATTTGGGTCGCCGCCGTTGTTAGGCTGGTCGTTACCCATATCAGGAGCACCCTGTGGAGCCGCACCCTGTGGGTTAGCCTGCTGATAAAGCTTTGCAGAAACTTCGTAAACAGCCTTCTGTAAGTCCTCTTTAGCTGTATTGATAAGAGAGATATCGTTATTAGCGATAGCATCCTTAAGAGCAGTTGTCTTTGTTGTAATAGTGTTCTTATCGTCAGCAGAAATCTTGTCGCCACTCTCGTTTACGAGCTTTTCAGCCTGATAAACTAAGTTTTCAGCCTCGTTCTTAGCATCAACCTCTTCACGACGCTTTTTATCCTCAGCGGCATACTGTTCAGCCTCTTTAACAGCCTTATCAATATCATCCTTAGACATATTTGTTGAAGAGCTGATAGTAATCTTCTGCTCCTTGCCAGTACCAAGGTCCTTAGCAGATACATTTACAATACCGTTAGCGTCAATGTCAAATGTAACCTCAATCTGTGGGATACCTCTCATAGCAGGTGCAATACCTGTAAGAGCAAATAAACCAAGCTGCTTGTTATCTCTTGCAAATTCACGCTCACCCTGAAGAACATTAACTTCTACCTGTGTCTGATTATCAGCCGCAGTTGAGAAAATCTGACTCTTCTTTGTTGGGATTGTTGTGTTTCTTTCGATAATCTTTGTCATTACGCCACCCATTGTTTCAACACCGAGTGAAAGTGGAGTAACATCGAGGAGAAGAAGACCTTCAACCTCACCACCGAGTACGCCTGCCTGAATAGCCGCACCGATAGCTACACATTCATCAGGGTTAATACCCTTAAATGGCTCTTTGCCGATAAACTTCTTAACAGCATCCTGAACAGCAGGGATTCTTGAAGAACCACCAACCATAAGAACCTTGTCAATCTGGCCAATCTGTAAGCCTGAGTCAGAAAGAGCAGAACGAACAGGACCCATTGTAGCCTCTACAAGGTCAGCTGTAAGCTCGTCAAACTTAGCTCTTGTAAGAGTAAGGTCAAGGTGCTTAGGACCTGTCTGGTCAGCTGTAATAAATGGAAGATTGATTGAAGATGTTGTTACACCTGAAAGCTCAATCTTAGCCTTTTCTGCAGCTTCCTTAAGTCTCTGCATAGCCATTTTATCTGAAGAAAGGTCAATACCTGTTTCTGTTCTGAATGATGCTACCATCCAGTCAATGATTCTCTTATCAAAATCATCACCGCCAAGACGGTTGTTACCTGCTGTAGCAAGTACTTCCTGAACGCCGTCGCCCATTTCGATAATAGATACGTCGAATGTACCGCCGCCGAGGTCGTAAACCATAACCTTCTGATCGTTTTCTTTATCTACACCATATGAAAGAGCAGCCGCTGTAGGCTCGTTGATAATTCTCTTTACATCAAGACCTGCGATTCTGCCTGCGTCCTTAGTAGCCTGACGCTGAGCATCTGTAAAGTAAGCAGGAACTGTAATAACAGCCTGAGTAACTGTTTCGCCAAGATAAGCCTCAGCATCAGCCTTAAGCTTCTGAAGAATCATTGATGAAATTTCCTGTGGAGTGTAGCTCTTATCGTCAATTGATACCTTGTAAGCAGAACCCATTTCTCTCTTAATTGAAGCGATAGTTCTGTCTGGGTTTGTAATAGCCTGACGCTTTGCAACCTGACCTACCATTCTTTCGCCGTCCTTAGAAAAAGCAACTACTGACGGAGTTGTTCTTGCACCCTCTGCGTTAGCGATTACTACAGGCTCGCCACCCTCAATAACAGCAACGCAAGAGTTAGTTGTACCTAAATCTATACCTATTGTCTTAGCCATAATAAAATTCCTCCAAAAATTGATTATATATTATTAGTATTATCTGTAAATTAAAATGATTTATAATATTTGTTTATCAGTCGCAATTTGCAACTACAACCATAGCGTGACGAATTACCTTGTCGCCAAGCTTATAACCTGTCTGGTATACCTGAGCAAGTGTATTTTCACCAAGCTCCTCATCCTCAATCTTTGAAATTGCATTGTGGATGTTAGGGTCAAAAGCATCGCCTTTTTTGCCGTAAGCTGTAATTTTAAGCTTTTCAAAGGATTTAGCAAGCTGATTTGAAATAAGCTCAATACCCTTTAAAATCTCAGTAGAAGCATCCTTAAGATTTGCTATTGCCATTTCAACGCTATCTGCAATTGGAAGAAGCTCCACAACAGCCTTAGCAGTTGCATCATCATAAATAGAAAGCTTTTCGTTTGCAGTACGCTTACGGTAGTTATCATACTCAGCGGCAAGTCTCATATACTTATCCTTTTGAGCAGCAAGCTCCTCTTCCAATGCATTAATCTTTGCATCCTTTTCATCTACAGCCTCAGCAACATTTTCCTGAGCTTCTGTCTGCTCAGTTTCAAGCTCCTGATTATCCATAGGCATTGTTTCTTCCTTGTTTTTCTTAGACATTTTTATCCTCCTTCAAGGACTGTTATATATTTACTATATATCTACAAGCTCACCTATCATTGTGCTTACGCAGTCGCTTATGCACTCAAGAATTGACATAACTCTTGGATAATCAATTCTTATATGCCCTATAACTGCAATAACACCTGACGGTGTATTGTCTATATCGTATCTTATCGAAATTACTGAGCTGTTTGCAAGCTCAACCCTGTTGTTTTCACTCCCGATACTTATAGAAGCATCAAGCGGCAGGTTTTCAAGCATAGCCGCAAGGTCATGCTGATTGTTTAAAAATTCCATTACATTTCTGGCTGTCAAAAAATTAACATCAGGTGCAAATAAAAGCTTTGTCTGTCCGCTTAAAAAAATGCTTACATCTCTTGCACTATCGCAAGCCTCTTTTATAGCCATTAAAACATCCGGCATAAACAGCGAAAGCTCACCAAAGCGTGCCGCCGCAGTCTGAATAAAAGGGCGATTTACAGAGCTTAGCTTTATACCTGAAAATGTTTCGTTCAAAGCTTTATCAAAAACCGCCAAAATTTCAGGAGTGATTACAAAATCACATCTAAAAAGCTTACTTTTAATAATACCATTTGAAACAATTACAACAGCCATTGCAGTATGCGAACCGGTCTGAACAAATCTGATTTTGTGAATCCTGCTCTGTTCACCGTTAGGCGTTGTAGTAACCGCCGTCATATTTGTAAGCTCCGAAGCAAGTTCAGAAGCCTTTTTTAATATGCTTTCGGGTGAATCAGCACTTTGATACAGCTTAGATTCAATAAATTCCTTTCCGCTTGCCGAAACAGGCGTAACGCTCATTATATTATCTATATAATAACGATAGCCTTGCTGAGTCGGAACTCGCCCTGCTGAGGTATGAGGTTGAATAAGAAAACCTTTGTTTGTAAGGTCTGCCATTTCATTACGAACGGTAGCAGAAGAAACATCAAGCTTAGCTTCATTCAACAAAGCTTTTGAGCCAACAGGCTCGCCTGTGTGAATATAACTTTCAACAACAGCCGAGAGAATTTTTTGCTTTCGAGGTGTCAGCTCCATAACAGTTACCTCTTTAAAATCAAGTCTTAATTTATCAAATTAGCACTCTCGGTATTCGAGTGCTAATTGGTATATTTCTAATATAATACCAAAGTCAGTAAAAGTCAAGAGTTTTTTAAAAAAATTTTGACTTTTACCAATTTTTCACTGTTGATGTATTTTGATTGCTAATTAAACTTCTTTGCAAAAACAAAATAAATGAGGACTGGAAGGGTGATGCTACTTTTTCAATCCTCAGTCAGCTTCGCTGACAGCTCCTTTGATAAAGGAGCCTATTTTATTTCATACAGAAAACACCGGATAATAATTACACAAATAAGCCTTTTTACTATATAGAAACCTTAGTTTTTTATTGCAAGTTAATTGTTTTTGCAAAAGCCTCCTTTACCAAAGGAGGTGGGCAGGTTATAATTCGAAGTGCAACACTAAAAAAATAATAGACTTCATACCAACCAAGGTGTAAAATGTAATCACCACAAAACACATAACACGGAGGTTAGTATGAAGTCCTATACACATT
>JAXJSN010000130.1:0-20789 GCA_036310085.1 Ruminococcus sp. | reverse complement strand
TGACAGCTTTAAGCGTGACGGCTTTGGTAACGACAGATTTGCTCAGCAAAATAACAGCTTTAAGCGTGACGGCTTTGGCAACGACAGATTTGCTCAGCAAAATGACAGCTATCAGCGTGTTAAATATGGTAACAGCCAACAAACTCAGCAAAGCACAAATAACACGACATACTCTGAATACAATTACCAACAAAATAAAAAAGTGATTGACGAAAAGGTAGACGATGGAGTAATAAGAATTGGACCACAAAAAGGTCCTGCCGCAGTAATTATAAGTATACTTGTTCTTATATACTTTTTCGGTTCAATGATAGGTATAATTCTTACTGCGAAGATAAATCCGGCAATTACACTTATTTTATTTGGTCAACTGTTTTTTGTTTTCGGCTCCATTGCATTTATTGCCAGCAAAAACAAAATGAAAGACATTTTTCTGCTTCTTTTTCCGCTTATAGGTGGCGGCGTTATGCTTGCAGGCGGCGTTATGCTTTCTGATGATAAGGAGTTAATTGATAAGCTCGCTGAATTTGCACCTCTGCTGTTACTTATTTTATTTTTATTTATAGGTGTAGGTATAACAATATCAACCATTACCAAAGAAATTAAAGCAAAAAATCGTTGCACAGCTGAGGTTGAGGCTGTAGTAGTAGATGTAAAAAGTAGACTTTCATCAGGTAAAAATCGTCACACGGTTTATTGTCCTATTTTTGAATACCAATATTACGGACAAACATTTCAAAAATCACCTGATGTATATACTAATGTAGGTGTACCAAAAATTGGCGATACTAAAACCGTTTATATAAACCCAAACGATCCTACCGATTTATATATTAAAAATTATTCTGCAACTATTCTCTCATTAATTTTAGGATTATTATTTACAGGCTTTTCATTACTTGCTTTATTTTCAGTAATCCCTACATATTTCTAAGCAAGTATCATTCAAAACTAAACCCCTCCTTTAGTAAGGGAGGGGTTTATAGCAACCATTAAAAAACACAAGGAGAATACAAATGGACAACCATTATAATCAAGATAACGACTATTTTAACAGCAAATCAAACGCTGAAAAATACAATTTAAACAACGACCGCTACACTCAGACAAATGATAATTATCAGCGTTATAACCACAACAACCAATATAATAATTCAAACGAATTCAATCAACCAAAGAGCTCCGTTAAAACAATTATCAATATAATTACCACTATATACTTTATCGCTTCAATGATAGGTATTGTCATTAACTTGGGTACGAATATGCCACTTGCACTTATTTTGTTCGGTCAATTGTTTTTTGTTATTGGTATAGGTTCATTTATTATAAGTAAAAACAAAAAAGATGACCTTAAACTACTTATTTTTCCGTTTATAGGTGCAATTATTATGATTACCAGTGGCACCAATCTCTTAAGTTATCAGGAATTAATTAATAAGCTGACAGATTTTGCACCTCTGATGATAATTGCCTTGTGTTTCCTTCTAGGGTTAGGCCTTGTTTTGTCAGCTGTAATCAGCGAAAAAAGAGCAGAAGCTCGTTGCCAAGTTGAGATTGAAGCTGTCATAATAGATTATAAAAGAAAATGGGCATCAAGCAAAAAAAACAGCGAGGTTTATTGTCCTATGTATGAGTATAGATACGAGGGCAGAACATACCATCAATGGTATAAAAATTATAATTGTTCAACTGAACCAAAAATAGGCGACAGAAAAACTATTTATTTAAATGAAAACAATCCTACCGATTTATATGTAAAAGATCCTTACGGAACTTTATTTACAGTTATCGGCGGAATAACATTTATGGGATTTTCATTAATATTTTTTATATCATATTTACCTACATTTTTGCAGACAATTATCTAAAACTTTTTAACGCTGATTCTTAAAACACAAGGAGAATATAAATGGATAATCCTGATTTTATAGAAAACTATAAAACAATTAAACTGCGAATCCCCAAAAGTCCATCTGCAGTAATCTTCGGTATATTTGTTCTTATCTACTTTTTTGCTACATTTGCAGGTATAATTATTTTTGCAAAAAAAAATGTAGCCATTATGCTTCTTTTGTTGGGGCAAATGTTTTTGGTTTTGGGAATAACCGTTTTTATCCACGACAACAACAAAAGAAAAAATCTTAAACTGCTTATAGTTCCGCTTATAGGTGCGTGTATTATGATTGCAGGTATTTTTATTCTGTTAGGTAATCAGGCAACAGTCGAAAACCTTACACCTTTATTACTGCTTATTGTGTTTTTCTTTGCAGGCTTGAGCGTTATAGTGTCATCTGCAATCAAAGAACAAAAAGCAAAAACTAGTTGCACAATTAAGCTTGAAGCTGTAGTAACAGATTTAAAAAGAAGCACCACTCAGATCAATTCGTATTCTCCTGTTTATGAATATAAATTTCAAGGGCAAATATATCAACAATGCACTGATGTATATGCTAATGTCGGTGTACCTAAAATAGGCAATAAAAAAACTATTTATATAAACCCAAATGACCCAACCAAAATATATGCAAAAAATTATGCCGAAACAATCCTTATGATTATTGTAAGTTTATCGTTTATGCTTATTTCGTTAATCGGTTTAATTTCAATTATACCTACATTTTTATAAATAATTCATATTTATAGCAAAAAAACAGGACCGCAGTCCTGTTTTTTGTTTTATGGGAGTTTTCTCTATTAGCCTAACACTTTAGCAAGCACATTTCCAAGCAATTCGCCTGTATAAATCGCCTCGTCAATTGAATTTGCTTCAGTTCCCACCTCAATCAGTAAAGAACCATCGCAAATATACTCATTATAAGCAAAGTACCCAAAGCTTAAAGGACGAGTCATATTTGGATAAAGAGTTTCTGCTGTGTTTTGAATTTTAAGAGCAAAGCTTAAATTATTTTCCCAATTATAAAAGCCCATATCTCCGTTAGTATCACAGCCCGACAAAATCATAATCTGAGCACCTTTTTTTCCGTTATGTGTAAATACAGGCTTAATTTTTTGCATATCTGTGCCAATTGCATCTCGGTGTATATCAAGAACAACCTTTATACTATCGTACTTTTCCATATTATTGCGTATGGTTTCGGCACTTCTGTCATAAGAGCCATTATATGTAACATCGTGAATTGTCTTGTCGTGCAATGTTTTTATACCATTGCCTTCAAGTGAAGCAGTTATAGCCTTACCTACAGCAATAACATTAAAATCGGTATTCTCAGTTCTTGAATAAAAGCTGTCATAGAAAAAATCAATATCTTCATCAATATAAGCCTCGCTGGTGTGCGTATGATAAATCAAAACCTGAGGCTCTTTTGCGTTCGTTTTTACATCAAAAGTAAGCTTTTCTTTTAGTTTTGATGTAAAGTCAATATCAAGTCCAGTCTTATTTTTTATATAGGCACTACCAAATGCAGTGCCATCTGCACCATAAGTGTTTTCTGTAATTTCGTACTTATTTTCTCCCTCGTGACTTGCAAATGAATCATAATAATCAGACTTATCTCTTGCCTTGTCAATAACATTTTCTGCAGGTTTTGTTTGTGGCTGAGTAGGTTTTTGCTGTTTATCATCAGTTGAGTTAATGCTATCGGTGCTATTTGATAAATTAATTCTATATGTACCATCAGTAAGTGTAAAAGCCGCTGCCGCAAGTGCCGCAGGGTCGTTTGAATTAAAACATTCAAAGCTTCTGATAACCACACTGTATGATGCTATAGCAACCAAAATTATTGAAATAAATATTTTTGCAACACTTATAAATTTTCCTTTACTTTTCAAAAAATCACCTGCTTATTTTATTAATATGCAGGTGATTTTTAAGTATGAATATTTATTTGTAAATTATATTATACCGTTAAAGAGATATAAACAGACTATCAATATTATAATAAAGCTTTGTAGACTGCTCTGCATCATTTTTTATGTACCAATAAACCGATACTGTATCGTTTGCAGGGATTTTTAAATTTGTAATTATAGGTATACTTTCGTCTGCATCATCAGTTGTAATATTTACAGGGATTGCAACTGTTTTGGTATCGTTGTAGTCCGACCCTTTAACTGTTATTGAAAGTGTTGCCGAGCCTGCTTTAATTGGTGTTATAACTCCGTTTGAGCTAACTGTAAATATTGCAGTACTACTTGAAGAATAAGAGGTAATAGTGCCTATATAATCAGTGTTTGAAATAAGATTAAGCGAAAAAGTACCGCTTGTGCCAATATTTATTGAGTCGTAGCAATTAATAAAATTTGCACCGCTTACAGTTGACTTTTCAGCTTGTGCATTATTATAGTCGGAACTGTAACTACCGTTATGCCAAAAAACATAGCTTTGATTTGGAGCAACACCATCACCGGGAACATCGGTAAATGTCTGCGTTCTTTTATAATTTTCCGAACTGCCACTTACCTTAAAATACATTCTTTTTGTATTTGACGGAATATCGGCATAGTATGTGCCGGAGGTAGGTGTGGCTGTCATATTTACATAACTATTTCCGTCAGGTTCTTCACTTTTCAGACTATAACAAACTGTATACGAAGTTCCTGTCCAGTTAGTATGATTTTTCGGCTGAAAATACACACGCATTGTACCCTTACTTACCTTAGCGTTATTAGTCGAAGTATCATTTTTAGCCCCATACTGCTTATAGGTTTTTAAAGGAGAGCTAAGCCCTAAAAAGAATTTTCCTGTTGCATTATCTGCAATACTTAATGACGACATATATAGCGATACATTTTGAGCATTTGCAGAATCACCGTTTGTAATATCGGTTTTATAATACTTTCTGCTGCCACCTGCAATTGCAGAACTGCTGTCGGCGCTAAATGAATTTACAGCAGTTTCACTATAAGTCTTACCGTCAGTTGATGAATAAGTAACCATACTTATGCTATTGCCATTTGTAACATTAAAATCAAAACTATTATCTGTATCAGCAGAATTATCATCCCATAAAAAGCTTATGCCTTTTTTACTTTCGGAGGGTGTAAACCACGAAAAAGTCGGGTTACACAAACAAAAAATGCACAGCATAACCGAGATTACTGATAAAAAGAAAACTTTAAATTTTTTCATGGTTTCACCTCCCTTTTTATTGTATCGGATAATTTATCTGATTAGCTCTATTTACGCCACCATACTCAAATAACATTAAGCAATTACCGTTACTTATAACAGAATCGCCGCCATACCAATAACCCGAATCCTTGTCAGCCCAAGCTTTCATACTTACCGCATCCGGTGGCAATTCAGCTTTATACATAGTAAATGTTTGCTTTGCACCACTCCAATAACCTGAACCCGGTGAGAACTGTACTGTTGTTCCAAGCGATGTTGCTACAGCATCTCCTGAGCCTGAAGAACCGCCCCAATAGTGCATTTTGAGTGTACCCGCGTAAGCAATTGAAGACTGATAAGAAATTACACCAATATATACAGTTTGTGTAGATTTCTTAAACCTTGCATAAGCTTTAACATTATCGGAAATATTATTTACAGTATATGTAACAGAATCGTCTACACTAAGCTTTGTTCCGCCTGTTTTCTCTGAGTACCAACCCTCAAAATCGTAACCATTTTTTTTGGAAGCATATAAAGTTACTGTTGAGCCGTGATTTGCAGTAGACTCAGCCTTTGCACTAGCTGTACCGTTAGTACCTATCTTAACAGTACCGCCGGTATCATTTTCGTTAGTACCATCAGTAACCGCATAGGCAGTTACTGAGTATGTCTTAACTGCAAATTTTGCATACAATTTAGTGTCATTATTTACTGTTACCTCATATGGATTATCTGTTTTTATCTGTGTAGTTAAACTGCTTTCTTTATACCAACCTACAAAATCGTAACTACCTTTTGCAGTTGCAGTAAATGTAACTTTAGTACCTGATGTTACTAAAGCAGATGTAGCACCACTAACACCACCGCTTACACTAACACTACCCATTGCAGAGGTCATACCGTTACCCATTAAAGCCTCAGCCTTAACAGCAGGTGACCAATAACCTGTTGAAGAAGAAGTAATCAAATAATCATTATTTGATGAAGCTTTAATTTCTTTGTTTGTTAATTTATAGCTGTATTCTTTTGAATTAATCTTAAAGCTGAATGTAATATCAGCAGAAGAATTTTCAGGTATATACGCAATCCATTTAACAGTATTATTTGTGCCATCCTCAGAATGATAATTCATCTGAATATTTTCAGCTATACCCGAAGATTTATCTGTTAAAGTAATATGCGTAGCAGTAGTTTCGTCAGCTAAACCGACCATTGGCAAAAAGCTTGTATTTGCAGTTTTATCTGTTGCAAAAGTAACCTTTGCAACCTTGTCCCAAGTACCGTAGCCTATATCGGAAGAATTTTTTGTTCCGTAAGCAGTATACTTGATTGAATCTGAATTAATTGCATCACTGAGCGTTGTTTTCCAGCTATTATAATAAATATCCAGCGGATTAGTAGCTACATCCTCGCAACGATAAAAATACAAATCTGCCTGTTTATTATCATAAAATTCACCCGGTATTTTTGCTACCCAGGTAGTATTTGTTGCATCTGCCGAGTCAAGCTCCATCTTAACAGACTTGTTAAGCCCTGAATGATAAACCCACATAACAGCATTATCGTTATTAATCCAGTGCCAGCCATTAGAGCTTTCTGTACTATCAGCTTTTGTTCCGTTAAAAGCGGTAGTTCTGTCAATAAACTTAATTTTAGTTGTTTTTGCAGAGCCTGTAATCAGCTCAAAATTTTCAACTGTTACTGTATGACCTTCATATGTAGTATTCATCTCAGGGTTTTGAAGCCACATAGAGATTGTAACTATCTCGGTCGCTCCGTTTGCAACCGAAAAAATCTCGCTTTCGCCCTCATTGCTGTGCGACTCAAAATCAAAAACTTCTGTCGATTTTTTTGCTCCATCAGAAGCGGATACTACGCTTTCAGTTTTAGCTTTATTTGAAAATATCTTAGTACCTTGTGATGTACCAATTGCAAATCTTACCAAATTATCATCAATAATATCATCGCCTATTTTTATTACAGGGACGGTATTAAAATAAAAATCGAGATTGCCTGTTACCGCCTTTACCTTAATTTGAAAGCTGATATAATTTACATTTGCATCATTAATATTAGCCTTTCTGTACTTTTGCGGTGAAGTGTTAAGTATTGGAAAATAAAAATCCTCACCATTTGCACTTGATGCTGATGCAAGGTGTATTCCGCCTGATTTATAAAAATACGAATCAAGATTAAGCTTTTCGGTATAATCACTACCTGAACCGATATTTGCAATATGGTAGGTATAATTATCAATATTTCCGCTGCCTATGATTTTTAACGAAGATGTAGTTTCAATCCACGCTGAGATAGACAACGACGAAACGGCAATAATCAAAACAAGTGCCACAACCGAGAATAATACTTTTTCAATTTTTCTTACATTAGTTTTCATTCTCATTGTGGCACCCCCTTTTTTACTATGGTTTTAAGTTAAGATTATTATTGCTATCTACAAGGAAATTAAAGTATTCCTCTTTTTTAACCTCAATATCTCCGCTTACATTCCAAGTATAGTAAGCTTTGTTACTTGCATCTCTTATTTCAAATCTGCTCAGCTTAATACCTGAATTAGCGTTAATAAGTATATTACCCTTTTCAAAATATCCGAATGACGTTTTTGGAATTTCAACCTCTGTGCCGTCACTGAATATAAAGTAAATCTTTTCTGTTGTACCGTCGCTCTTAGTTTCGGTATTGGTATTAATCCAACGGTTTGAGGTTTGGTCTTCAAGCGAAATACCGACATTTACCTTTCCTGTTGACGGTGTAGACGGCTGAGTAGGCTGAGTTGTAGTCGGCTCTACAGTTGGTGTTGTAGGCTCTACAGGAACTGTAATATCGTGGAGCTTACCGCCTGATGTACTCCAATATCCTACGCACGGCGAAAGTCGTTCATCCTGATTATCGGTTGTAGAATAACCGTTACCACGCTGTGCGGTATAAACAAGACTTCGGTAGGACTGAGAATTTTTAGTGTAAATTCTGGTTTCCTGCAACAGATTATTGCCAATTTTATTTTTAACCCATTGGCTTGTTCTGTTATTTACACCTGTTTCGGTATACCACGCATTCCACACAAAAGCATCGCTTGGCATATATCTGTTAAACCTGATATTTGTTGTTACATAATCAGGAATTGCCGCTGTCCAAGTATAGTCCGAATTGTAATTTGCAGACTTAATCATAGGAACCGTCTTGTATTTATCTGTTTTGTAATCATAATATGTCATAGTAACCAAGCAACCGCCTGTGTTAATCCAATGCTTAACATTTTCGTCGGTATCACCCACGGTATCATCAATAAATTTGATGGTATCCATATGTTCCCAGTTACTTTCAAATTCAATATTTACCGAAATATTCTGCCCTACAAACTCGTCGCAGTTGCCACCTGTTCCCTCCAGCCATATAATCATTGTAAGCTCAAGCGGATTATTATTTGGTATGGTAAAAATCGGGTTGCTTGTAGCATAATAAAATTCCGCAAACGACTGAACCTCTGTTTTTTTAGTTATAGCTCTGCCACTTGAATCAGTTGATAAAACAGCATTGTAGTTTTTGCAATGCTCCTTAACTGCCGCTGTAGGGTCAATAACTATAGGCGTTTTGCTACTGTCGTTAATAAAAGCTATTCGTATTGGACATTCAACTGTACCTGCCTGAGCAATTGTACTGCTGTATGTATGGTTTCCGCTTTTGCCGCCTACAACAATTTCGTAGGATTTTACATAAACATCAGTATCGCCCGAATCTGCCTTTAGCTCAAAATCATTGTAAAAATAATTTATATTCTTATCGCCGGCATTACCTTCTCTGAAAACCATTTCAGTGGTAGTATTTGAGAGCGTTCCTGTTGTTGGAAAATACATATTTCTGCCGTCAAAGCTTGATGCCTGCGACAGTTTAACATTTTCAGATAACTTAACTATACCGGATAAATCCTCACCGTTATTTACACGCAAACCCGATGATGCAGTCATAGTCACCGCACTTGTACCTAAGCGTGCCGAATCCTTTGTGGTAAACCAACTAAAGGTAGCAGTTGAAAGCACAACAACAGCAAGAAAAAGCGAAACATATGATGTAATAAGCTGTTTTTTGCTTACAGTCCTATTAGTCGTAACTTTAATAAGTAATTTTTCAACAGGACTTTTGATAACCATATGCCTCACTTCCTTTACAATTATTTATTTTGTATTTGTATAATCAGTCGCCAAATTTAAATTTACAGCAAACTGTCCACCCGAAAGTGCCAGTCTTGCTTCGTCATCTTCACCCTCTACCCACGCATTAAAAACTATATGAGTATAATAATAACCCTCGGTAAGCTTAGTATCGGAAGTTGTAAAATCTGCAATTTTAACACGCTTACCCAAAGTTGTTTTTCCATTTTCGATAACAGAGGTAACTACATCTTTAATAGTCGCAGGTGTTTTGCTTTCATTCCAATAATTATGCACATATGACTTTGGAGATTGCTCTTTACTAAGACCTGTGCTTACCGAATACTCACTTCCATTTTGATTAAGCAAAACATCCGGACGAGGAATCCATAAAAGATTTCTTGTATTATTTCCATCCCCCGACAAAACAGAAACTCTGGTTGCACCTACAATGGCATCCTTTGAAAAATCGCCATAGGTGCTTGGATTATAGCCTGAACCGTCACCACTTTGCCAAGTAAGCACTTTTGAAATTGGGTCAACAGAACAAGTTTTTTCAAAATATATATTCTTCCTTGTTTTGGAACGCATATATAAATCAAAGCATAAATAGCTTTGTCCAAACGCCGCTTGTGTCCACTCATCCTCAGGAGTCGGAGAAGCAATACCATTTTGCTGAGTAAGTGTCGGTCTAAAAAATGTTATTCCGTCACTTGTAACCTCAGTAAGAATAAGTTTTGCAAGAAATCCCGATTCATCCAATATAATCGAAGTTTTGTACTCGCTTGGTTCAGGTGGCGGGGCATTATGCTCAACTACCGCAATCTCAACTCCGTCAGGAGCTTCGCACTTAACCAAAAGCCCGCTTGTTTTAATTTCGGTCTTATTGCTAAACCACGCCCACATTCCCGAAAAAGCGGCAACCAAAACAGTAAACAGAACTATTAAGTTTTTAGCAATCATTCTGCCCGCTTTTCTGTTGGGCGTAGTAAGCTTTCCCATATAAACCTCAATTATTCTTTACAAAAATATATTGAAATAAATTCTCCTGCCTTCAAGTTTTTGTTATTTACAAGTGTAACCTCATTGCTGACAGCTGATTTTACTGCTTTAAGAAAATCACTTGCAAATGTTTTATCCACACCTGAATACAAAACACAAACAGGAGCAGAATTTATTCCCTTTAGCTGTTGAGGAATATCCGAAATCACAACCTTAAGGTCAGCAGACTTTTTGTAAAGCTTTATAACCTCGGTTCCTGCCTGTGAATATTCGCTGAAAACAATGCCTTTTTTGCTTTTTATAACATTAATTGATTTTATATTCTTTGATGTACCCGAAAGCACAGCACTTATATTCTCTGAGCCCTGTTTTGCAAGGCTGTCGGCATATAGCGAAATAAGATTCATACAGCCAAAAGCATAATCTCTTGCAAAAATTTCGCCAAAGCCTTTTACAGACTTCGCTTCATCCTTTGCCAAGGTTGCCTTTTCTTTAGCCTTTTTCTCAGCGGTACGAATTTCGTTCTGTGCCTGCTTTTTATATTCATTAATCTTCGACTGCATTCGTTTTTCAGCCGCCTTTATTTCGGCTTCAATTCGTCTGTCAGCAGCCTTTTGTATTTTCTTTATTTCTGCGGCACATTTTTCATTTTCTGCCGCTACCGCATCGGCACCTGCCTGTTTTAGTCTGAGTGCCTGAGATTGAAATTCATCGTCCTTATCCACAAGCTTTTGCTGACATTCACGGTCCTTTTGCTTTAGCTTTTCAAGACATTCATTATTCATAGCTTCAAGCTGAGCTTTTTTATCATTAGCTTCATCTTCAAGCTGACTTTGAAGTTTTCTTAAATCATTATTAAATCTTTCTTCAAGTCGTTTTGTTTTCTGACTAAAATCAGATTGCATCTTAGCTGTTTTTTCTTGTGAAAGTTTTCTTTCGGCAATAAGATTATTAGTAAGATTTTCAGTTTTTTCAGTTAAAAATGTAACCTTTTTTAAGCTTTCTTCAAGCTCCTTAGACGCTTTTTCATAATCGGCAGTAAGAGTTGTAATAAGGCTGCTTTGTTCTGCGTTTTCTTTTTCAAGCACTGAAATCCTATCTGTTTGCTCAGCAATTTTCTTTTCCTGTTCAACAATCTTTGTTTGTTGACGAGCATTTTCCTGCATCAAAACCTGAATACGGTCATTAAGCACGGTAATTTGCTTGTTAAGCCTGTTGATAGTTTCGTTAAGCTCGTCAATTTTATTATTGAGCGAGTCAATCTCTGCTTTAAGAGCAGTATTTTCTTCTTCAAGGGCCTTAATTCTTTTTTGAGCTTCTAAAAGTTTTACCTTTGTCTTTTGCAATTCTTCCTTAACGACATTCATTTCATCCTGCATTGCAGAAATCTGTCCTTTAAGGGTAAGAATCATTTGTTCTTTTTGTTCAATGGTAACTTTAAGATTTTTTATCTCATTATTAAGCTCAACAATTTTCTTTTCTCTTTCACGAATCTCCCTTAGTCTAATCTCCATCTCCTCTTTACGAACAGCGTCAATCTTTGCTTTCATAACAGATTCTCTGGCTTTTTCAGGTCTTTTTGACTCGGCTTGAAGCTTAGCGTTTTCGTCCTCATACTTTTGATGAAGCATTTTTCTAAGTGCAGGATTTGTCGCAATAGACATCATAAAATGCTGAAATCCCATTGAAAAATAAACATCCTGCTGTACCTGCTCCGACATCTTTCCGTTATAATCCTCGCCGACTATATCAAAGCCAGAACGCTTGTAACTGTCAAGGAAAGTCCATAGCTCTACCGCTTTTTTAAAGTTAGGATTCTTTTTGAGCAGGTTTGTTTGGGTAAGCGGCGGACGAACCTCGGGTTCTCTGGCAATTTCTCGCATAACAGCACTGTTAAGACATTCGTTAAGCGATGTACGGATTCGTCTTATTCTGTCAAAATCCGAAAGCTCGGTAACATCCAAAACATCAAGGTCATCTGCAAGTGTTTCGTGCGACTCATTAATATAATTTATAACAAAATCAACCTTTTGCTGATTCATTTCCAAATGCCTTGTAACCGATAACTTATTATAGCTATCATCAGGCACATCTTTCATTTTAGCATATTTGTCATCAACAAAATGAAGTGCTTTACGGATAAGTGTAATCAGCACTCGATTTTCATAAATAGCAAAGCTTTCTTCACGCTCAACAGTTAAAATTTTATTTGGAGTAACCATGCCGTTTTCAACCTTGGCAATATAGTTAGTATGTTGTGATAAGTGCTTAACGGAATCAGGACCTACCTTTTTGGCAAGCTCAATTCTCACAACATTTTCAACCTGCTTAATGAATCTTCTTTGCTCATCAATAGCCTTTTGAATATATGGCAAAGCATCTTCAATGGCAATAACCCAATCCATATCAATAACCTTTTCGTTGGTTCTGCCGTCGAGTGTATCTTCACCCTTATCGCCATCTGTAAAACTTGCATTTATATAATTGTAAGTGAAATCCGGCTTTAAAAGCTCCTGCATATACATATATGCTCTGTAATATTTTCCAAAATCAGCCATTTTCAATTACTCCAAACTAATTTTATAATTAAACAAGCTTTTTGAGCATATGTAAATAATCCTTACACTCGTTCATATTCTCTTCTCCAAAAAGCTCATCTATATATGCACACAAACCATCAATTTCATCACGAATATATGAAAGGTTAAGGGATTCAAATTTTCTGAATACCTTTCTTGCCAAAACATAATCCAATCCGTCAATTTCAGTACCACCGCAACCAACATAAGCAGGGACAAATTCACGAAGCTGTTTTACAATACGGTTACCAAAAGCAATTCTAAAATGCTCAATAACATAATCATCAAGAAGATTTATTTTCTGTAAATTCTCTTGCGAAACCTTATACATAGCCTTAGCTTCATTAAGTAAATTTTCAAAATGATTATAATTAATGTATACTGGCTCGGTGTAAGGTGCTTCAAATGCAACGCCTTTTGTGTTAATATCAATTGGCATAGCACGGTCATAAACCTTATCGGTAATCGCAAATGTAGAGTCATCGTTATTCGCCGTACCGATATACCACATATTTGGAGGTATTGTAAGCTGACCATTTACAATATGCTTAGGGTCGCTTGGCCATGAATTAGGGATAATATCAACTATCCACTCATCCCTTGACGGCATTTCAAGAATAGAAAGCATTTCCGCAAAGTAATATTCAACTCTGGCGATGTTCATTTCGTCCAGAATTACTGCATAAATGTTTTCGTTATACGAAGCCTCGTACATAGCACGAAGCATTTCGGTTTCGTTATATTTCTTTGTAAATTCATTAAAATAACCAAACATCTCACTTCTGTCACGCCACGATGGCTGAACAGAAGCAATAACTGCAGGATTGCTTACAAACTTACCAAAGGCATATGGCAACGAGGTTTTACCTGTACCGGAAATACCCTGTAAAATAATAAGTCTGGTAGACGCAAACGCCGCCACAAAAAGGCGGATTATTTTTATATCATAATAAAGTCCAAGCTGTGAACAAGCAAAAAGTCTGAACCTGTCACAAAACTCAGACAGAGTTATCGTATTATCATAAAGCGGTGGTTCATAATCAGCCCAAAGATTATCAATCTCGGTAAGCTTATAAAAACGGGAGCCGTTTTCTTGCTCCTGAGTTTCTTCTTCTTTTTCGGCATTGAGCATTTCAATCTCTTCGCCTGTAAGCTCTGCAATTTCGTTTGGATTAAGACCAATCTGCGAAACCTTCATAGAAAGGATTTTATCTTTTTCAAGATTTAATCTCATAACCTCTTTATTAAGAGCCTGCACCTCTTTTACAAGCGAATCGGTATCTTTTGCTCTGCGATGTGAACGAATGAACTTTTTTACAGAGACAACAATCAGCCAAACAGCCAATACAAGCACCGCTCCCAACAAAACAATTGAGAGTATTGCAATTCCCCATGCAAGACCACCAAGCTCAGTGGTATAAGCGTTTATTATGTTGATATAAGCCGGAAAATCAAACGCTCCGCCTATACCGGAAAATAAACCTGTAATAATCGACCACAATGAACCAAAAAATTGACCGAGAAATTCAAACAAAAACTTAAATACGGTATCCACGGTACTTCGTCTCCTTGCAAGTGCTACATATGTTTAATATATACAGCACCTTATAATCTAAAATCAAAAGCTTTAAAATGAACCTCCTTTTTGTAAAGGAGGTGTTACGGCTTGCCGTAACATAGGATTGTAAAGGTAGTGTTAATTTTTTCAATCCTCAGTCAGCTTCGCTGACTGCTCCTTTAATAAAGGAGCCTATTATTCGTTATATTACAATTTATCTTTTTTATTTTAACTTATTACAATAACAATATTTCTTTTCCGCCAAACGGCGGAAAAGAAATATATAAGTTAAATATTATAAGTACCTATGTACTTAGGGGCAGTGAGTGCATATAGCACCATATAATCTAAATACTTTTATGTTATGCTCGAGCATAGCCAAGCATATTACTGTTCTCAGCTTATTTGTCAGCAGGTGTTTGTACTGACTGAGAATCTCCTTTACCTATCGAAGCAAGATATTCTTCAATAGCTCTTTTCTTCTGCTCCTCAGTAAGCTCTGCATTATTAACAGCTTTTTGAGCTGCTTCAATAGCTTTTTCTTTATTATAAGCAATAACATTAATAACAACTCTTATTGCCTCGTATACAAAGAAAATAATCATAGGAAGCAGAACACAAAGGAAAAATCCAAGCTGAGTTCTTATAAAGCTAAGTATTGTACCCACATTGGCAATTTTGTTGCCTGTATATCTGGCTACAATTGTAGAAGAAGTTTGAAGCTCCTCATCAGGAACAGGGTTGGTTGTTTTATTATCACCCTGAGTTTTATAGTATGTAATATCACTATCCTCAATAACCTCTACGATTCTATGAGTATTTAGTGTTTGCACACCTGCAATTTCAATTGGGAAGGTAACTATATCGCCCTTTTTATATTTTATGTCAGGGTTATTTGTTACCTCACTTAAAAGCAGGTCGCCTGCATCAAATGTACCCGCCATTGAGTCAGATTGCACACTAAGAGGAGCTACACCAAAAACATTTGGAACCCCTGATGACTTTGAAGTCAAGGACAGCGTAACAATTAAAATGGACACTATAAGAATGCAGACAACGATAATGTCCACAATAATATTTAATACTTTACCGACTTTACTTTTCATTCAAGGGTCTCCAATCATTACATTTAAAATTTAAACAGGATTTTAATTAATCTCTGTTAATTAACTGTTTTACAATAAAACAATTATGGTGTCTGAGGCTCTGTTTCAGTAACAGTTTCACCTTCAACAGTAAATACGATATCAGGAATTACCGCACCGGCATTAGCATCTACACAATCTGCGTCCTGACCTTCAAACCAAATATAAAGGTTGTAATACTTTGGATGATAAGTCTTTTGCTCTCCATTTACAGTTACAGCCTCTAAAGTACCAACATCAATCGTTACCTCACCTGAAGCATCTATAGGTGTAATTGCTGTATTGGCAGTAGCCGCACCGTCTTGACCTATTCCGCTGATTGGATTATATCCTGTTGCATTATTAGCATATACACTGTTTGCAAATGTTCCTGTATCTGCTTTACCTAAACCTACACCTGCAGCCTCTACAACTGCAACACGAAGATAATCATAGCATGCATCAGCACCAAGATTAAACTTAATCTTTACATTTTCAACATCAGCTGAACCGGCATTTCTTACATTGAGCTGTTCCATAAATACATAGTTTTTAACATTGCCGTCAGTCAATGCAGCTACTGTACCTTTCTTTGCAGTACCATCTAATGTTGAGTTTGCATGAGCTGTAAACCAATTTCCAGCTGTTGTTGAACCTGCTAAAGAAGAAGCAGGTAATAAAAGCTTTTCAGAAGCCAAACCGTAGTTAAGACCATCTGATTTCCATTTTGCATCAGTTGTTGCATCAGATTTACCAATCTGAAGTGTACTTGACTTTGTTGTCTTAAATTTAAGATTGCTGGTTGTTGTACTTGTACTTGATGTAAACCAAGCAAATGTTGCTGTGCCTAATGACACGCCTGCTACTAAGAGCATTGAAACTGAAGAGATTAATAAACTCTTTCTTCTTGATGTTTTCATAGAGAAACCTCCTAAAATAATTTTGCCCCTAAAACACCATAGGGAATATTTGATTTATATTAGCGTTTACACGCTTATACCAAACGCATTTAATTTGCATTTGATATTAATATACTTTAATTATTTTTTACCCTCTGTCGGGTCTTCACGAACACTAAACAACATTCGTGAGCGTATATGGCCATTACGAATATCATCAATACACTCAGGGTCGTTGCCTTCTACCCAAATTACAATTGTGTATTTATCAATATCGCCTACCTTAAAACCTTCTGTACTTGTTGTCATAACTACCGAATCGGTTTTAAACTTAGTACAATCGGTTTCGGCTGTATTTCTGTCATTATACTTACCCTTGCCATAAATAGACGGCTTACCGTTTTTATAAACCATAATTCTTATAGCCTCATCTGCTGACTTAGCTACACCTGTAATATCAAGAGTTGCATCATAATCAAGAGTTACTTGTCCATTATTTTTGCAATAAAAAGTATAAGCAACATAATTGTCGCCGTTATGCGAACCATCTTTGCTTGTATCAAGGTCAGTCGGCAACCAAGAATATGTAATATTAGTAACATCCTTAACCTGAACAGCTGACAAAGATGCACTCATTGTTTTAAATTCCGAATCCTCGCTTAATACAATGCCTTTCTTTACCGCAGGTGAATCAACACTTATTATTAAATCGCCCCATTGAGTAACAAGCATAGATATAAAAAACAATATAAGCAAAATAATTAAGCAAACACTGAGAATTACACTTAATATGCGTCTGCGTTTTTTATATTTTACAATTTCTGCCGAATCAGTTTTAATATGAAATCGTTCAATTTCAGCATCAGCAATATTTTTATCGTTTAGCTTACTTAACTGCTCAGGAGTAATATTCTGCTCAATATTTGATTTTTCTTTTCCGAACAAACCTATCACTCCAATTAAAATTATTTATGTTTATGCAATCGGAACATTGTTATTATCACAACCAACAAATCCAAGCTGAACCGACAACTGTGCATCCTGTACATCGTCATCGCATTGCGGGTCTTCGCCCTCAATCCAAACTCTGACAGTTACCTCTGTAGGTGTAAGCTCCTCAAGATGAAAAAGTCTTGTATTATTGGTATACACCATTGTACCTGTTGGCAAATCAAAAGTATTTTGACCATTAACTGCAACTGATTTATTTGGCTCATAAATTGCAGTACCGTTAAGAGCCGTAGAAAAATCAACCCTTGCACAATTTACAACATCTGCCTTAGCACCTGTTGAAGTTGTAGTAACCTTAGTACCGTCATCCTTACCTTGTGCTGTACCCTCGGTTGTAAGATGAACCCACATATCCTCAGTAGCAATAAAAAAACACTTAAATTCCAAGTATGAACGATTATTAGGATTTCTAAGCGTACCTTTTTGGTTGGTAAATCTTGTACCATTGCTTGTTGTAACAGGGTCAAGAACAATTTGCGAAAGACTTGTATTTTGAGTAGCCAAGTACCCGTCTACCATTTCGTTTGTAATTTCTTTTACATATTGGTCAAGTTCGCTACCGTGGTTTTCCATACTTACCTTAAGCTGGGCACTTACGCTAATGTTAAGGTCAAGACTATCAACACCGGCAAAGGTATTAACCGTAAACCACGCAACGGTTGAAGTAATCATTGAAAGAAGAGTAATAACCGAAACGAAAACAATAACTCGCTTACGCCTTTTACGGGAGATATTGTCATTTATCATATTATCAACAATTTTGTTTAATATGTTCATTAACAGTCCCCCCTTCTTTATACATTTGCACATTATACAAATGTTATGTTACAATAATATATTAAATTATGTATATAATCAACAGATATTTACAAAAATATATAAAATTCAGCGTTTTAGCACACTAAAGCAAGTGTATTTTGTGCATTTTAACACAAAACAGTAACAATATTTTTATTTTTTAGTTCATACAAATAACTTCATATTTTTTCAGTCTTTTATTTCCGATTTTACAAAAAATAAAATCAGTAAAATAATCATTAAATTTATCAATATTTGAGATTTTCTAAAAAAACACATAAACAGCCATAAAAAACAAAAAAACCCCTTTATATCAAAGGGGTTTAGAGTTAAAATAATAATAAATAACAATTAATTCTGTTTTCTTACAATTTTATATTCATCATAAAGCTGAAAATAATGACATTGACTTACATTATTGGTAAGGAACTTTTCCATTTCATCCTCATCAAGATTTATGGAACAATAATCCCCCAACTCATCGCTTACATAGTGTGCACAACACTGACAATTATCTGCCATAATTATACCTCCTGAGCTTCGTTAAGAAAATCATATTTATTATATAAATGTGGTTTATAGTTTTCGAGTTGTTCAAAAACTTCCTGCTCGGTATTTGCAATAGTATATAGCTGCATACATTTGTCTGTCATAAACTCTTTATCAACGGCATTTTGGAGCATATCAAGCATTGGGTTGTAATAGCCTTTTACATTATAAATAATGATTGGCTTTTCGTGACAGTTAAGCTGTTTTAAGGTTAAAACCTCAAAAAACTCTTCAAATGTACCCATTCCGCCGGCACAAATAATAAAGGCATCTGCCTTATCTTCCATAATTGCTTTTCGTTCACGCATTGTGTCGGTAACAATAAGCTCTGTACACTTATCGTAAACAACATTCATATCTATAAAAAAGTCAGGCGTAACGCCTATAATAGGACCGTTTCCGGCATAAGCTCCTCTTGCAACAGCACCCATAACGCCATATTTACCTGCACCAAAAACAGTAGTATGACCCTTTTGAGCAATAGTTTTTCCTAACTGCTCTGCTGTTTCAAGATAAGTTTTATCAATCAGCTCGCTTGATGAACCAAAAACACATATATTCATAAATTAATACCTCGCTATATTTATATAAATTACTATTATTATACAACCCATCTTTAATAAGGTCAACTACAAAGGAGATTATATTATATGTCTGCCACAACAAAAAAATGCAACCCTGATAATAAAATAGTCAACAAAAGCATTTTTGCTCTTGCTTGGCCTATGTTTTTTCAGGCTTTATTAGGTCTTTCATTAGGCTACGCCGATACGGTTATGCTTTCAAATTACAACGAAACAGCAGTAGGAGCAATCGGTAATGCAAACTCTATTTTAGGATTTCTTGCACTTGCTTTTACAATTATTTCAAGTGCAACTGGCATAATGGTAAGCCAATACCTCGGAGCTGATAAAAAAGACAAAATGAATATAATTTACACGGTTTCAATAGCATTTAATCTTGTATTAAGCGTTATTATCAGCTTGATAGTTGCATTTTTTAGTCACCCTCTGCTAGTAGCACTTCAAGTTCCAGCTGAAATGCTTAACGAAGCTAACAGCTATATAAAAATTGTAGGCGGTACTATTTTTACCCAAGCAATTTTCAATGCATTTAATCAGATTTTCAGCAGTAACGGTAAAACTGTTATCGGTATGGTACTTGCGTTAGGTATGAACATAATCAATATTGCAGGTAACTATATGTTTCTGTACGGACCGCTTAAATTTCTCGAACTTGGCACAGATGGTGTCGCAATCTCTACAAGTGTAAGCCGAATTATAATTCTTATTGTCGCAATTATCTATTTTGTGGTAGTTATTAAAGGTAGCATAAGCATTAAATATCTTAAACCATTTCCTTTTAAGGTTCTTAAAGAGCTTTTACAACTCGGTATTCCAACAGCAGGCGAAAACATCTCATATTATATGTCACAGCTTGTATTATCTGCCTTAATAAATATGATGGGATTAGTCGCAATCAATGCAAGAATTTATGCAAATATGATGGCAACCTTTACTTATATGATAGCGTATTCCGCTGCAATCGCAACACAAATTGTAGTTGGTCACAGCATAGGCTCCGGCGATTATGAATTTGCATATAAGCGTGTGTTAAAAACGCTGAGATTCGGACTAATTGTATCAATCTCAATTGCCATTGTTAATTGGCTTGTATCTCCGTTTACATTCAGCTTATTTACCGATAATAAAGAGGTTATCGAGCTTGGGGCGGCTACAATGTTTATTTTCATATTCCTTGAATTTGGCAGAACAACAAATCTCGTTGTAATAAACAGTATGAAAGCCGCCGGAGATGTAAAGTTCCCTACAATTCTTGCTATATTCTCTATGTGGGGATTCAGCGTACTTATAGGATATATCCTCGGTGTTGTACTTGGCTGGGGACTTGCAGGTATTTGCATAGGTATGGCGGCAGATGAAATATTCAGAGGAATTGTAGTATTTATCAGATGGATAAAAGGCACTTGGCGAGGCAAGCGTATTATTACGGAAGATAACTAGCG
>JAXJSN010000129.1:0-29208 GCA_036310085.1 Ruminococcus sp. | reverse complement strand
TGCTTCGCAAATTGGTTGCACGACCCGATAAACTTTTGAAAAAGTTTAATCAAAACTTTCAAATTTTTAGTCCTTTACTATAAGTATTACTAAGCTAAATTCTATTATCTATTAGTATACTCACAACAAGTTACGCTATTTTTATCGTTATATTCTTTAATCATAGCAAAATATATTTTACCATACTTATAAAGTGCAAAGAGCATTGCAACCGCACTAATTCCTAAAAGAAGATAATCAAGTGCATAATTTTCAATGTCAAATACAGCTTTAAGAAATACAATTAAACATACTGAAAAATAAAATAAAATTGTTGCAAGCTTACCATACCATTTTGCAGGTGGTGGTGTCATTCCTTTTTTTAAGAGGTCAGTTCCTCCAATAAGCATTATTAAATCTTTGACAATTAAAACTCCAAGAACCGGTATCATAAACGAAACCTTTACAACCATACAAATTACAACCGTAAGTAGTGTTAATTTATCGGCGATTGGGTCGAGTATTTTGCCAAGAGAAGTAACCTGATTAAATTTTCTGGCAAAAATGCCATCAAAACAATCGGTTAGACCTGAAAAAGCTATACAAAAAGCAACATTTTGATATTGTTCGTTCATATACGAAATAGCAATTGGAACAATTAAAACTAATCTTATATAAGTAAGTATATTTGGAATTGTAAATAAGTCGGAGAATTTAAAACTCCACTTTTCAATATTATTTTCCATTATAACCTCCTTAGACTGCTATCAACGGATAATACAGAATAATTCAAATATTTGACCTCCGCTGATTTCATTATTAACTAAATCGGGATTTGCAAATACTGCCAGGACATAGAATAAGTTTACTGCTACAAAAGCAAAAACCATTCCTTCTAATCCGCCCAGTACTCCGCCCAAAATAGAATTTATCTCTCGTAAAACGGGAATATTGAAAAAATTCAAAACAAATTTTACTACCTGTTTTAATAAAAGATAAATAACTAAAAATAATAACAAAAGTAAAATAAATGAAATAATATCAATTAAAAGTTCACCAACTCGACTTTCTATAGCCACAACAGCGTTTTCTAAAGAAATATTTAAAAGATAATCATTTGATGGCAATATTCGGCTAAAATCAAATCCAACTAACGAAAATATCGGTGATACTATATTCGATAACCATTCAGGTAAAGCGTGTATACAATTTTCAGCCGCAAATATAACACCGTTTGAATTAATAATTCGACCAAGGTTCTCTACAAATACTGGCTTTACAGATGAATTATAAAGCCATTGTGATAATATAGGAGATGAATACCATGCAAGCAACGCAGATATTATTACAGCGGCAATATTAAGCACTGTTGCAGCTAAGCCTCTTTTATACCCTATAAACACAAATAACAAAACAATGGAAATAATAATAATGTCTGATACCATTACTCACTCTCCGTTTTTCTTGAAACAGTGTCGGCAGTTGAAGGATTTTTAAAATCTATCTGCCTAATCTGATTAACACTAAGTACATAAGCTACACTGTCTGAATTCATAAGTATTTGTTTTGAGCCTGCTCCTGTATCACACGAATACAAGAACTGCCCACCATTATTATAAGCATAAGCTATGTTACCGTCAAGAATCGAAATTACATTTTTGTACATAGAAATTGAATCTGCCTTATAATCAGTATTAAATGTACAGGTTATCTCGCCACGGCTATTATAACTTTCAATTGTACAGCTTCTGCCATCGCCGCTTCTGGACAACGCCAATGTAAAAGATGAAGTATCGGGATTAAACGTGTAGTTTGCCAAGGTTTTATTCTTATAGTCTATAGTAGTATATTTACTGTCGCCAACCTTAAATGTATAAGCGGCTTTTTGACCAATAAGAACCACACGATTATTAGCAAGATATTTGCTATCTAATATTGTATCGTTTTCGATTTTATACAGCGATACAGGCTTGTCTTTTGTAAAATCAAGTACATATACACCTGTTATTGCGGCACCCTTATTGGTTGCTATACCTGTTGATACACAACCATTGCCACTCGGATTAAGTGCCGTAGATGTTATATAATAATCAGAATATGAATATTTATATATTCTGTTGTTATCTTTGTTAAACACATATTGAACAGCCAAATATCCGTTACCCTCGGTAACAAGAGTATAAACACCATTAGAAGCAATATCGCCGGTATAAATATTATCCTCAGTATCACCACTATATAGCCTGTTATCAAAGCTGTCAATCTGATAACCTGTTGTTCCTAAACCATAGGTTAAAAATCTGTTGCCGCCGGTTTTAAGCACAGGCGTTGAATATCTTAACTGAATATTCGCAACCTCACTACCTGAGGTATTAAGAGTAATAAACGAAGTATCGGAAACATAAGCAATATGACCTTGATTAAGAGTAAAGTTGCCAGGAGATACCTCTGAGCCGACTATATCAACCGGAAAGCCTTCGCCTGCATTTCCTAAAACATCATATGTCCACCAGTTTGACAAATTATCCCAAGTTAGCTTTTCTCTGTTAGCAAAAGCAAAAACAATCAGACCGGCTACAAATACAACAGAAATTGATATAATTATTTTTTTGACTGCCTCAGGTGATATTTCCGTTTTCTCTTGCTCGTAATCATCAAGAGGCATATCCTCGTAACTCATTACATCTCTTTCGGATTTTTGTATATCCTTTTTAAGATATTTTCCTTTGAATTTTTTAAACATTCTTGTTCACCCCTTTTTGTGAACGCACTAATTAAAAATTGTAATTAACTTTATTAAGATACAGTCCACACGCCTGAGCTGTTGGACCTGCATATTTTCTGTTTTTCTTTTCAATTATCTGAGAAATTTCATCAGGTGCAATTTTCCCCTGTTGAACACGCAAAAGCGTTCCCACCATAATTCTAACCATATTATAGAGAAATCCGTCAGCTTCGACCTTCATAGTAACAAGGTCACCCTCTCTTGTAACAGAAAAAGCTTTAACGGTTCTTGTCATATCCCCCATCTCTCTGTTATCAAGAGTGCAAAATGAAGTAAAGTCGTGACTGCCGACATAAGCCTGTGCTGCCTTGTTAAGCATATCAGCATCGAGCTGATACCTGTAATGAAGAGCGTATCCATCCATAAACGGATTTCTTACTTCGCTGTTCCATATTTTGTAAATATATTCCTTACTTACACAACTATAACGAGCGTGAAAGTCCATATCCATTTCCTTACAATCAAGAACTGCAACTGAAAGAGGAAGCCAACGATTAAGTGCAGCTTTTAATCTTTCGCAAGGAATCGGATGCGATAATTTTAGGCTGATGCAATACATATTCGCATGGACTCCGCTATCGGTACGACTGCATCCTTTTAAATCAAAATCGTTACCTATTATTTTTGAAAGGGCTGTCTGAAATACCTCTTGCACAGAGAGGGCATTTTGCTGAATTTGCCAGCCGTGAAAATTTTTACCGTCATAAGAAATTATTACCAATAAATTTCTTAAATAATCGGTGTCAGAAAAATATTGCATAAAATCACTCCGACAATTAATAGTGCAACAGCGATAATGGCTATTACATCACGCTTTGACATTTGCATAATTTTCATTCTTGTTCTGCCCTCTCCGCCTTGATAGCAACGACATTCCATAGCAGTTGCAAGCTCGTATGCTCTTCTGAAGGCAGAAACAAACAAAGGAACCAAAACAGGAATAAGCGCCTTAATTCTTTTAATAATACTACCTGACTCCATATCGGCACCTCTTGCTTTTTGGGCTGACATAATTTTGTCGGTTTCTTCAAGCAGAGTAGGTACAAATCTAAGAGCCAATGACATCATCATTGCAATTTCATGAACAGGAAAATGAAGCTTTGCAAGCGGCTTCATAAGTCGTTCAATTGCATCGGTAAGGTCTGTAGGAGAAGTTGTAAAGGTAAGACAAGAGCTTGCAAGAATCAAGCAAATAATTCGTAGCGTAACAAAAATTGCACGATTTATACCATTCATCGTTACCTTAATTATTCCCCATTGCCACAACGGTTCACCTGTTCCATAAAACAAATTTAAGACAGATGTTATGATAACAATAGTAATTATTACTTTAAGGCTTTTAACATAAAATTTAACAGGTATACCGCTCATACCAATATAAAACAAAGTAAAAAGCGTTACCACAGCTAAAGACAGATAATTAAATGTACAAAATACAATAACAAGGTATGCAACCAAAAGCAGGATTTTACAACGGGAATCAAGGCTATGAATAAAGCTTTTTGCCGGAAAATACTGACCGAAGGATACATCTCTTACCATATTTTACCCTCCTTGCCAAGCAACTGTGAAATTTCTCTGAAAGCATCGTCAACTGTCAAAACACCATCCGATACAGGATAGCCCTTTTCCTTAAGAGCATACATTATTTTAGTAATTTGCGGAACTCTCAATCCTATTTTCTCAAGCTCTTGTGAGTGAGAAAATACATTTTTTACAGTATCAAACATAACAAGCTCTGAGCTGTTCATAACTATAATCTTATCCGCAACTCTGGCTATATCTTCCATACTATGAGAAACAAGTAAAACGGTATTTTTTCTTTCTTTATGATACCTGACAATCTGAGTAAGCAAAACATCTCTACCCATTGGGTCAAGCCCTGCTGTCGGTTCATCAAGAACAAGCACATCAGGGTCCATAGCTATAACACCTGCAATTGCGGCTCTGCGTTTTTCGCCGCCTGATAAATCAAACGGAGATTTATCAAGCAAGTTGTCATTTAATCCGACAAAACGAGCAGCCTTGCGGATTTCGCTATCAAGCTCCTCACCTTGCAAGCCTTTATTCGTAGGACCGAACGCAATGTCTTTGTATACGGTTTCTTCAAAAAGCTGATATTCAGGGTACTGAAACACCATACCTACTCTAAAGCGGATTTTTCGTATCTCCTTAGGCTTTGCCCAAATATCAATACCATCAAGCAAAACTTGTCCGCTTGTAGGCTTTATAAGACCGTTAAGCATTTGTACAAGGGTGGATTTACCAGAGCCTGTATGACCGATAATACCGATAAAATCTCCCTGCTCAATACTAAGATTTACCTTATTTACAGCCTTTTTTTCAAAGGGAGTTCCCTGACCGTAAATATAGCTTAAATCCTTTAGCTCAAGGATTTTGCCCATTAAAGCACCTCCTCAAGCATTTTTAAACATTCTTCCTCGTTAAGAGGTAATTTATCAGCCTTGACTCCGCAACCCCTAAGCCTATATAAAAGCTCGGTAGCCTGCGGAACATCAAGTCTGTGCTTTTTAAGCATTTCTACCTGAGAAAAAACCTCGTGAGGTGTTCCCTCGGTAAGTATATTACCGTCATCCATAACAATTACTCTGTCGGCAAGCACCGCTTCTTCCATATAATGAGTTATGAGTACGACTGTAATATTTTTTTCTTTATTTAATTTTATAAGAGTAGACATTACTTCATCTCTGCCGTTTGGGTCGAGCATTGCAGTAGGCTCATCGAGCACAATACATTCTGGTTGCATTGCAAGTATACCTGCAATTGCAACACGCTGTTTTTGACCGCCCGAAAGCTTAAATGGTGCGTGTTTGCGATATTCATACATATCAACTGCTTTCAAAGCCTCGTCTACACGAACTCTGATTTCATCGGCAGGCACACCAAGGTTTTCAGGGCCAAAAGCAACATCTTCCTCAACAATACTTGCAACAAGCTGATTATCGGGGTTTTGAAGAACAAGACCGACTTTTTTGCGGATTTCATAGGTTTTGCTTTCATCTGAAGTATCATCACCGTCAATGTAAACCTTTCCGCTATCGGGCAACAGCAAGGCATTAAGATGCTTTGCCATTGTAGATTTACCACAGCCGTTATGTCCAAGCAAAGCTATAAACTCTCCCTTTTTTATATCAAAAGAAACTCCGTTTATAGCATTTTTTATGATATTGCCGTCCTCATCAGTTTGATATGAGAAAAACACATTTTGTGCAGAGATAAAATTCATATTGTTACTTCTCCCATATTGCAGTAGAACCGCACGGTAAAACAAGCCCCGTGTCGGTTACTCTTAGTCCAATTTCATCGCTTGATACTCTGCCACCATATTTTTGCTGTAGCTGAACACCAAGCAAATATTCCATAACAGCCGGTGATAATCCGGTTGTATAAGAATTAAGTATAAAGAATACAGGGTCATCGGATAAAACCTGTTTGCAAAGCTCAACAAGCGGATATAGCTGCTCCTCAAGCTTCCAAACCTCGCCATTTGGACCTCTGCCGTATGACGGAGGATCCATAATAATGCCGTCGTATTTATTACCTCTTCGTATTTCACGCTGTACAAATTTTATACAGTCATCAACAAGCCATCTTACCGGTCTGTCGGAAATGTTACTCGAAACTGCATTTTCCTTTGCCCACTGAACCATACCCTTTGAAGCATCAACATGGCAAACAGTAGCCCCTGCGTTCATACAAGATAGAGTAGCACAGCCTGTATATCCAAAAAGGTTTAATATTTTTAAAGGTCTGTTTTCAGCCTTAATTTTTTCAGCCGCAAAATCCCAATTAACAGCCTGTTCAGGAAATACACCTGTATGCTTAAAGCCCATTGGCTTGATATTAAATTCAAGTCCCTGATAGCCTATACTCCACTGAGCAGGTATTTTTTTGTACTGCTCCCAACGACCGCCGCCCTTATTAGAACGATGATAGCGGGCATGAGCAGAATACCAAAGTGGATTTTTCTTTTCTGTTGACCAGATAATCTGAGGGTCCGGACGAATAAGAATAATATCGCCCCATCGTTCAAGACGCTCGCCATCAGATGTATCTATAAGCTCGTAATCTTTCCAATTTTCTGATAATCGCATTATGATAGTCTTTCCCTTACTACCTGTGCAGCTTCTTCTGCAAGGCTTTGAATTTCTTCGAGGTCTTCACCCTCAAGCATTACTCTTACAAGAGGCTCTGTGCCTGATACACGGATTAAAATTCTGCCTCTGTCACCAAGAATATCGCTTACTCTCTTAATTTCTTCTTTAATTTCTTTATCTGTATAGAATGAAAGCTTACCCTTTTGGCTTACCTTTACATTGATAAGAACCTGTGGAAGTCTGTCCATAATTTTTGCCAGATTGCTGAGCTTTTCGCCTGTACGCTTCATAATGCTAAGCACCATAGCACCTGAAAGCTCACCATCACCTGTTGTACCATAATCAAGGAAAATAATATGACCGCTCTGCTCACCGCCGATATTGTAACCCTGCTGGAGCATTTCTTCAAGCACATAACGGTCACCAACCTTAGTAGCGGCAAAGTGCATACCGTTAGCCTCGCAGAACTTAGCAAAGCCCATATTAGTCATAATTGTACCTACAACAGCATTCTTTTTAAGAACACCACGGTTTTTCATATCGTTAGCACAGATAGCAATAAGGAAGTCACCGTCTACGAGATTTCCGTTTTCGTCAACTGCAAGGCATCTGTCAGCATCGCCATCGAAAGCAAGACCTGCACAAAGCTTGTTATCACGAACATATTTCTGAAGCTTGCTGATATGAGTAGAACCGCAATCCTTGTTGATATTTATACCGTCTGGCTTATCAAAGAGCATATGAACCTTTGCACCAAGCTTTGTAAATAGTCTTTCTGCTGTGCGTGAAGATGAGCCGTTTGAGCAATCGAGAGCAACCTCCATACCGCTTAAATCACAATCAACTGACTCTGCAACATGGTCAACATAATCAAAAACAGCTTCTTCAAGTCTTGTTACTTTACCAATGTTTTCATCTGTAGCAATAGCATATGGAACTACATTATCAAGAACGATTTCTTCGATTCTGTTTTCAAGGTCATCAGGAAGCTTGTAGCCCTCTGAACTAAAAATTTTGATACCGTTAAATTCAAATGGGTTGTGTGATGCTGAAATCATAATACCTGCATCAGCCTTATATTTACTAACAAGATAAGCGACAGCTGGAGTAGGAACAACACCTAAAAGCTGTACATTTGCACCAACCGATGTAAGACCGGCAATAAGTGCACCTTCAAGCATATCGCCTGAAAGTCTTGTATCCTTACCTATTAAAATAGTAGGATGCTTTACCTCATCACTTACAAGCACCATAGCAGCGGCTCTGCCTATATTCATTGCAAGCTCTGCTGTAAGCTCAACATTTGCAACGCCTCTTGCACCGTCTGTACCAAATAATCTGCCCATTTTATATTCCTCCGTTATATTGTTTTTTCGATATATTTTCGATATATATATTTTTTAATTAATTATTAAATAAAGTAGGTTGTGTAGGCTGAGCATTAACTGCTCCCTTAGGAAATTCATAACCAAGATGCTTACAGCCCTCAACAGTTATACATCTGCCTCTAGGAGTTCTGCTCATAAAACCGATTTGTAACAAATAAGGCTCGTACACATCCTCAATAGTAACAGCTTCCTCGCCTATTGCCGCTGCAAGCGTTTCAAGACCAACAGGGCCTCCGTTGTAGAACTTGATAATAGCTTCTAACATTCGTCTGTCGTTGCGGTCAAGTCCGAGATTATCAATTTCGAGTCTGTCGAGTGCTATTGCTGCAGTTTCCTTTGTAATTATGCCGTCTGACATAACCTGAGCAAAGTCACGAACTCGTTTTAGCAAACGATTCGCAATTCTCGGTGTACCTCTTGAACGAGAGGCAATTTCCAAAGCTCCCTGAGGTTCAATCGGAATCCCCAGAATACCTGCACTTCTTGTTATAATCTGAGCAAGCTCGTTATGAGTATAAAGCTCAAGCCTTAAAATAACTCCGAATCTATCACGCAAAGGTGCAGTTAGCTGGCCTGCCCTTGTTGTTGCACCTACAAGTGTAAACTTAGGCAACGGCAAATGATACGATGCCGCCATTTGTCCTTTACCTGTAATTATGTCAATAGCAAAGTCCTCCATTGAAGGATAAAGAATCTCCTCTACCGAGCGGCTAAGTCGATGTATTTCATCAATAAAAAGAACATCGCCACCGTTAAGGTTAGTAAGTAATGCCGCCAAATCTCCCGGCTTTTCAATAGCCGGACCCGAGGTTATTCTCAGCGATACACCAAGCTCGTTTGCAATAATACCTGCAAGAGTTGTTTTACCAAGTCCCGGCGGTCCGTACAGCAAAACATGGTCAAGGGATTCTCCTCTAAGCTTTGCCGCTTCTATAAACACCTTAAGGTTTTCCTTTGCTTTTTCCTGCCCTATGTACTCATCAAGAGTTTTCGGACGCAGAGGATTGTCGCCCTCCGCAATATCCTCGGGAATTTCGGAGGTATCAACTATTCTGTTTTCAAAATCAAATTCTTCCGAAAATTCCATTTTACTCATATATTAATTTCTTCCCATCTGCTTTAAAGTTTGTGCTATAAGCTGTTCAACCGGCAAGGAGCTGTCAAGAGTTGCAAGCACACCTGACACATCGGACGGCGAATAACCCAAAACCCCCAAAGCCTCAATTGCCTTTGGTATATTACCGCTAACAGCATTTGCCGCTACTGATGCTGCCGGTATTGACTTATCACTTAACGCTGCCTTTGCAAGCTTATCTTTAAGCTCCAATATAATACGCTGAGCAATCTTTTTACCAATCCCCTGAGCACGAGTAATTGTTTTAATATCATCAGAGGCAATTGCCATAGCGACCTGTTCAGGAGTAAGCTCTGACAAAACTGCAAGCCCTGCCTTTGGACCTACACCACTGACACTGATAAGTGTTTTAAATGTATCAAGCTCGGTAGTTGTTGCAAAACCGAAAAGCTCGACTGCATCTTCACGAACATTAAGGTAAGTATAAAGCATTACCTCTGTATTTAATTTAAGTGTTTTAAGTGTATTTATGGTAGTTTGACAATTATAGCCCACACCACCGCACTCAACAACCGCACTTGAAGTTGTTGTATGAATAAGTTTTCCTCTGACGGAATACAGCATAATTAAAATCCTTTCCCATAAAGAGTTCTCCTCAGCTGAGAGCCAGCCGCATGAGTATGGCAAATTGCAATTGCAAGAGCATCTGCTGTATCATCAGGTTTTGGGACCTCCGAAAGCTTTAAAAGCCTTGTTGTCATTTCCATAACCTGCGGTTTTTTAGCCTTACCATAACCTGTTACCGCTGTCTTTACCTGAAGAGGTGTGTACTCAAAAACGGGTATTTTAAGCTTTTGTGCCGCTAAAAGAATTACACCTCTAGCCTGTGCAACCTTGATTGCAGTTTTTTGGTTTGTCTGAAAATAAAGCTGTTCAATAGCGATAGCATCGGGTCGGCAACGACTGAGAATTGAATAAAGCTCATCGTATATATACTCAAGTCTGGCATTAAAATCCGTATGAGCCTGAGTTTCTATTGCTCCGTATCCCAAAGCCTTGTAGGAATTATTTTTAAAGCTGATTGCTCCCCAGCCTACAATCGCATATCCGGGGTCAATTCCGAACACTACCAACCGACTAACCTCCATATCCCTGCTAAAGGGTATAATAGCACAATTTAAATTATTATATCACAAGCAAACTCATTTATCAACATTAATTTGGCAGTTAATACTATCAGATTATACTCTTTTTAATGTAATGAGTGCATTATTATAAACTAAATCAAGCGTATTACCCTTTGGTATATATTCAAAGGCATAATTTCTTGAAATTTCAGGCATAAATATTATAAACATTTTGTCATCGGCTACATATTCGCCCTTAATAACAGTTTTTGTACCGCCATTTTCAAGATTCATAACAGCATAGTTTTCATCAAATTCAAGGCTAAGTTTTCCCCCACCGTCAAGCTCTGCTTTCCAGCTTTCGGAAGTAAGCTCATAGACATAGCCTGAAGTGTCTGTTGAACAAGACGAAAACAAACAAGAAAATAATATACAAAGTAATATAACAAGTTTTTTCATATAACTCCTCCATTAATTATAAGCTATTCAAACGCTCTTTGCTTTATTACAAATTTACATTTTTGTTATTTTTCTTGAAAAGCAATTACATTTTGTGTATAGTATATAAAGCATATTGATATACTTAACATACAGCGACATAAGATATACTTTTAATGGGGGTATTACTTTGCAAAAAGAAATACGAAAAAATCTCAACATATTTGAATCTGATGGTAAAGTTATGAGTGCAGGTTGGGCGAAGTCACCTGTATTTATATATAATAAAGAAAACAGTAAAGTATTAAGAGGACATAGCGAACGAGATTGTTATTTTATTAGCAACGACGAAGTTTCGTTATATCTTTCAGTAGAAAATTTGAGTAATGAATTTTCTATAAAAATTGCAATAGCCGACCTTAAACGAGGCGGAGTAATATGCGACTACATTTCAAAAAAAGTAATTTTTTCAAGGCACGAGTTACCTGAATCAGCAATTGGAAGTGAAATGCTATATACTGACAATCGTGTTCAACTACAAATGACTAATACTGTTGACGGAAAATTAATTAAGTGCGATTTCATAGATTTTGGCGGAAGCAAAAATCTATACTTTAATATAAATCTTAAGGTAAATGATTGCGAAAATCTTAATATGCTTGCTCCGTTTGAGCGAAACAGAAAGTATTTTTACCTTAAAAGATTTGCACCTAATTATATAGCAAATGGAATAATCAAAGTCGGAGGAATGGAATACGGCTTAAACGAAATTACTTCTCGTGCATATTTTGATTGGACAAGATTTTCTAAGCCAAGAAAACATAACTATCAAAGACTGAGTGCAGACTGTATTATTGATGAAAAACGATTTTCGCTTCTCCTTGCAAGCAGAGTTGGCGATAACCGTTACGGCAATGAAAATTGCTTTTTTATGGATGGCAATATTCAAAAGCTATCACAAATTAATGTCAACAGCACAAATGGCAGAATTGACAGACCTTGGTTTTTTAAAGGCGGTATAAGTGCATTTGACATTAATTTTAAACCATTTACAGTAAGAAAAGAGCCTATGACCGCTGTTATGGGAAAAACTATGGTGCTTTTTGGCAGACTTTACGGACAAATAAAACATATTAATTACGATACACCTATTGTAGTTGACAACGCATTGGCTCATATGGTTTTCACTGAATTTTAGGTGAGTACCTCACATATATTTCGTGTAGATAGCATCTTATAACAATATAACTTCTATACCCGAGTGTAGCCAAATACTTTTCTAAATTGTAGCACACGAGTGATTTACATATAATTAATAATAAATAAGAATACAAGGGACTGTAGCAAAAAAACTACAGTCCCTTGTATTAAGGAGTTTATTGAGGAGAAATTAAACAAATTTATTACCAACCAAACATCTGTGACCAAATAGAATCGTCGTAACGCTCATCATATGATGGAATTGTTGGTGATTGATTAGTAGGAATATACTCTTCAAGCACGAGATTGAGCTTTTTCTCTTCTCTGTTGCGAGTAACAGTAATTGAAACAGTATCGCCTACGCTGTATTCTTTAACAGCAGCCTTTACTTCAGCAGAAGTATACACTTCGGTATCCCCTACCTTTTTGATAATATCACCGGCTCTGAATCCTGCTTTGTCTGCATTTGAATCTCTTGTAACAGAAACTACATAGCAACCTGTCTGACTGATTCCATAGAAGAAAGCAGATTCGCTTGTGCTTATGTCTGTAAACTGCATACCAAGGTCAATTTTACCTGTTACATATCCAACGGATTTAAGGTCGTTGACTACATCAAGTACATTATTTACAGGAATTGCAAAACCAATACCCTCTACCTCAGTAGCACTCTGCTTAGCATTTACAATACCAACAAGCTCACCATTTGCATTGAAAAGTCCGCCGCCTGAATTACCCGGATTAATCTGTGCATTTGTCTGCAACAAAGTCATATTTGATTCTTCAATTACAACTTCTCTTGCTAATGCACTGATTATGCCATCAGTTACCGTACCGCCAAGCTCACCAAGAGGATTGCCTATAGCAACTACATAATCGCCTACAGATAAATTTGAGCTATTACCAAAGGTTGCCGCTGAAAGATTATCAGCATCAATTTTAAGAAGAGCTAAGTCGTTATCTGCATCACTTCCGATAAGGTCAGCCTGATAAGTTGTTGTACCATCACGGAATGTAACCTTTATATTACTTGCACCATCAATAACATGGTGGTTAGTTACAATATAACCATCCTCAGAAATAATTACGCCTGAGCCAGCTCCCTCTGTAATATACTGACGATTAAAGCTACCTGTTGTAACGCTTTCAGTAGCTATTTCTACAACGCTGTCAGCTGTCTTTTTTACTATTGAAGAAGTTACAACAGCCGAAGTACTACCGGATGTATTAGCAGAAGATTCTACTCTGTTTATTGTAATTCCACCATCGGTTGTAGTAGATTTTTTACCAACAGAATCAGCAAGCAAGCTTCCGCAAAAACCGACTGCACCTGAAATTATAATTGTAATAGCAGCTACAACGGCAAGTGTTCTGCCGGTAACAGGCTTTGACGGTTTTTTAGGCTTTTTCACTCTCTGTTTTTTTGCCTTTTTTGCATCAGCATTAGTCTGAGTTGCATCATACTGAGGATATGGATTTGCATAATTTGCACTCTGATAATTTTCTGAATATTCGTTATTGTTTACAGTGTTTTGCTGTGTATTATTATACGGATTCTCAGCTTGCTGAGAATATCCGTTTGATGAATTATTTACATTCTGATAACCATATTGCGGTTGCTGTGATGCATAACCATAATTTTGAGCATAGTCTGCACTGCTCTTTTGAGGATTTGAATATGCAGTTTCATAATTATTAGGATTATGAGATGCATTTTTATTATTGCCGTTTACATATGAATAGCGATACTCACCATTATTTGTACTCTGTCTATTTTCGGAATTCCACTCATAAGAAGCTTCAGTTTTATCTTCTGTATTAGCAGGTGTTGAATTTACATTATCATTTGAGCTATAAATATTGTTATTATCAAAATTATCTGACACAACAAATGCCTCCTATACATAAACAATTTATCTTATACAGTTTACGGCAACTCCGTTTGACTGTAGACTAATATTAAAATAGAAAAGTGAAAATTATATGAAATCATATTGAAGTCATTATGAAATTATTTTTAAAATTTCGTATGCTTTAAGTAACAATATTCTAAAAATTCATACTATTCGATATTGTTTATTATTAATATTTATGGTACAATATATAAAACTTATATTTATATTTTTCAGAAGAAGGATTTTTATTATGAAAAAGAAACAATTTAAACAAACTATGTGTTTAATCCTTGCGGCTGTAATGGGTATGTCAACCACAGTATATGCGGCGGATGCAATAAACACAGATAACTTAGCTAATGAATTAATCACAGTAGGTTACTACAAACAAACTGACGGAAAAGAAATTTTTATCAAAAATGATTCTGTCAAATCAGATAGCACTCCTCGCTTAAAAACAAGATCGATTTTACCGCAAAAATACAGTCTTATTGAGCAAGGTGAGGTTTCTTTAGTTAAAGACCAATCCCCTTACGGTACTTGTTGGGCTTTTTCAGCTTTAGCAAGTATGGAATCGAGCTTAATCAAAAAAGGTAATGCCACCCCTAATGTAGATTTATCTGAAAAACATCTTATATATTTTTCTTGTAATAATCCCGATAACAATTCAGACAAAAGTCTTTTTGGCGGAGCTGATGAAAAAAGCAGTCGTGGATATTCACCTTTCTCAATCGGTTCTGACTCAAGAAGTGCCGCAACAACATTGATGCGTAGATACGGAGCAATTGACGAAAATATTGTTCCTTATGAATTTGATTCAAGTGAGATTCATATTGATGATTCATTCAGAACTATGGGTGATATTTATTTAAAGAATTATATTGAATTACCATCAACAGCAATAAAAACTACCGACAAAAGTACAGGCAAAATTACTTCTCAAAAACTTGCTGATGAGGCTGAATTTAATAATTCTTTAAACACAATTAAATCCACTATTTATAATACCGGTGCTGTTTTTTGTGCTTATTATTGCAGTGATTCAATGGCGGGTTATCAGAGTGATGATAAGTATTGGAACAAAGCTACCAACAGCTATTACTTTGACGCTTCATACAAAACAGATTCTTCAGACAATGGATTTCGTAGTGTAGACCACGGTGTTACAATTGTTGGTTGGGATGATAATTATTCAAAAGAAAACTTTACAATCACACCTCCTAATAATGGTGCTTGGATTGTAAAAAACAGTTGGGGCTCAAACTGGGGCAACGATGGTTATTTTTATCTTTCATATTACGATTTAAGCTTGGATGACATTGCATCTTTTGAAGCAGAAAACGCAACTTACAGTGCTGACGGAAAAACTATCCACGAATACGATAACATATATCAGTATGACGGTGCAGGTTTTGGTAATGCATATATGAGCCTTCCTACGCATGAATGTGTAGGTGCAAACTTTTTTACAGCAAGAAATAACGAAACCATAAAAGCAATATCAACCTATACTATGGTTGAAAATTCAACTATAAGCTACGAGGTTTACACTAATCCTGCATCAAAAACTGACCCAACTACAGGCAAACTTGCAGACAGCGGAACCATAAACTGCAAATATTCAGGCTATTATACAATTGACCTAAATACTCCTGTTAAGCTTAACAAGGGCGATACTTACGCAGTAACAATCAAAATTCAATATACCAATAACGATAAAACTACATATATAGTACCATTTGAGTATTGTGGTGGCAGTTCAGCAATAATTGAAAAAACTCCCGGCGTAACCTCTATGTATTTACTCGGTAAATGGACTGCAATTGAGAACGATACTGTTCTTAATGGTGGTGGTGTTTTTGGCAATGCTCTTGTAAAAGCATATACAGTTAATACTGACACCGGCTATGAGCTTGGCGATGTAAACCTTGACAAACGCATAGATATAAGAGATGTAACTCTTACTCAAATATACCTTGCAGGTAACAATAAGCTAAACCGTATACAAAAAGACCTTGCAGATTTTAATAAAGATTTTTATGTAAACATTAACGATGTTACTGCATATCAAAAAAGTCTTGCAGGCTTAACAGAATAAAACTCATTTTACTTTAAAACAACCAACTGTCGCAATCTTTTAGAAAATTGCGACAGTTGGTTTTATGTTTATCAATTTTTAAAAATTAAAACGATGCTTTTTCAAACAGGCTGATAAGTTTATAAAAAAGAAAACTATCTGCCACTTAATTTACAAATCTCCTCAAACACAGCATTCATTCCGTTGACACCCGGATTATGAGCAGTATTTGGTATAACAGTACAAGTAAGATGCGGATTATCTGTTTTTTCAACAAACGAGCTTATACTCTTAGTACCTGATACTATATCTGTTTCACCCTGTAAAATATGATACTGAACTGAAACGCCTTTTAAATCTTTGCTCAAATCAACTTTTGATAATTCTAACATCAAGCTACTATTTTTTAAATATCCATTAACCATGATAGCTTTAAAATCTTTAAATTTATAGTCAGGACTTGTTAAAATACCGCAGATAATCTTCCCCATATTGGCTTTTGGCTCATTTGGATTAGTATAGCCGTATGTATATTTGCGTATAGCTTTGCTGAGATTCATTAAAGTGTTTTTATCAAAAGACTTAGACTCAATTGCAGATATTAAATTATTTTTCAGCTTTTGCGGTGCATTAGAATTTTTTAAGGCTTCCACCGCCTCTTTACTGTACATAAGCTCATTAAGCACCTGACCATAAGCGATAACACCGTCAATCAGTTCAGGAAATTTTGAAGCTATTTTTGCGGATAAAACCGAACCCCACGACATAGCCAAAAGCCAGATTTTATTATGCGGAAATTCCTTTTTAATTTCGGTAATTAAGTCTACTGTCATAGCTACAAAATCGTCAATAGATATATCATCATGAAGCTTTGCATTATTAATGCCACAGCCATATTGATCCCACGAAACCAAAATACACTTTTCGGTAAACTCCGGAAACATACCTCGTGTACCAACAGAAAACGGAATCGGTAAACCGGGTCCACAATGCAGACTGATAACAACCGGCAAATCAACTGACTTTCCTTCTATTAAAACTTTTTGAAGATGACCGCCTAAATTAAATTCTTTAAGCATTGATACTTTATTTGATTCAATAACTGCTTTTCTTTTTTTGTTCATAAAATCACCTTATCTCTTTCAAAAAATCCTCATACCATCTTATAGTAAAGCTTATTAAATCACGACCATAGCGAGCAGTAGAAAGCTGATAAAATACAATATCCTTTGCCTCCTTGGACAAAGACTCATAGTCATTAGAATTTTTAAATAACTCAAATTCTTCGCAAATCAAGTTTAAAGAATTATGCTTATTACTTAACTCTGAGATATATTGAGCAATATTTTCAGCACGATTTTCCTTTTTGGTAAAACCCATAAAATATAGTTTTGACAACTCAGGACATTTAAAGCCGCTAGAATCAATTGGGCTGTTTATCCAATTTTGAAATTCATCTTTGCCAAGCTCTGTAATATAGTACTCTTTTTTATTTTTACCATTTTCCTGTATCTCGCAAAAATCAATATATCCATTTGCAAGCAGTTTTTTGATAGCCGCCTGAATACTGCCCATACTACTGCTGTACATAATATTAAGCCCCTTGTCTATTCGACTTTTGAGCTGATAAATCGTTCTGTTACTAAGCATTAATAAACCGAGTATAATATAATCCACATTGACCTCCGTATTACTATTAGTAACATAATTATATATAAGTATAATGATTTTGTTAAGTATAAACAAACTGCTTAACACATAGTTTAGGCATATTGAATACACCCTTTTAAATTTAATTAAAAACAAATAATTTTTCAAAAGAAAAGAGATGCTTTTCCTAAATTAGAAAGCATCTCTTAAAATGATATTATTTATTTGAAAGCGAATACACTTGAAAGTGGTTAAAGTCACATTGAAAATCATCAAATTTTTCAAGTATATAGTTTGAGTTTATATAATCAGGAATTTTTGTCATTTCATTCTTTACAAACCAGACCTTATTATCAAAAGAAAGCTTCTTATTGATTTGTCTTTTATCAATACATTCAAGGTTATCAAATGCTTCAAACCACGATTGACTGTATGTGCAAATATGCTCATTATGCGGATAATAATAAGACATAATCCCGAAAGAACTGTCACAGTATAAGAAGGTGTCTTCTGCCGACAACTTTTGATTCAGCCGTTCAAAAGAATCAGACATTGAGGGATTATATTCAAATACTGCAGTTCCGATAAAAGTGAAAATGCCAATTATGCAAAGCAAAATAAAAGCAATTTTTCGGCTTTGTTTTTTTATATTTTGAATACTGATAGCAATTAAAAAAGCAAATATACCCAAGGTAACAACGCTGTATCGAGCAATATAAAAAGGTCTGATAAAAATCGTTACCATTAAACCGATAAATTGAATGCTCAATACTGAGGAAATTGCAAATAAATGTGGTAACTTGCGATTTTCTTTATTTAAAAGTATCAATACTGAAATAATAACTCCCGAAATAAATACAATAACACACAAAGGCTCAACGCCTTTTAGCCAAAAATTATTTGACGCATCACTTACCTGATGATAAAGGACTAACAGCCACGGTAAATATCCCGCCACCATACACACATCTACAATAATTACGGTTATAATTTGCTCACGCATTTTGATAATAACATAAAAATTCAAAAAACAAAGTACTATACCGATTGCCAGCAAAGCGTAAAAATGATTATATGCCGCCGCTAATCCTGCAACAACTATAATTATACCATGAAGCTTTTTAGGATTTTTAAGAAATAGCAGAGTTTCAATAAAACATAGGGTTACGAAAAAAACGCACCATTGATAAGAGCGTTGCTGAACGCTGAAATATAGCGACATCGGAATCGCCCCTATGACAACCATATAAAAAACTGCAATTTCAGCAGAAAAATTTCTCCGTATAATGGTTATTCCAAGTGACAGAGTTGCAATATAACCGATAACAGAAAACAACTTTGTAACAGGAATAGAATATCCGAAAAGCATACAAAAAGCTTTAAGTGAAATAAAATAGAGAGGCGGATGCATATCAGTTTTAATTATCTCTATCATTTGCGGAAAGTCGTGCTGTATTAATGATAGCGTAAAAGCCTCATCAAACCACAAATTATTGTTGAATATTAAACCAACGGAGAATAGTACTTGTATCGCAAAAACGATATATATCCACCAATTGTATATTACCTTTGTGCGATTTATTTCAATTTTATTCATATCTTAAACTCACTATAATATGATATTTTTTATTCTAATTCTTTCGTAAAATATTATAACACAATTGAAGAAAATAGTCAAAAGCGAGTACCTCGCTCGCAGTTAGTATAGATAGCACCTTAAGATTTAATAACTTCTATTCCCGAGTGTAAACGAGCGATTATCTGCACAACAAAACAGACCTTCCGATTTCTCGAAAGGTCTGCAAATAAGCAAAGTATAAAAAGTATATAGATTATCTCTTTGAGAACTTTTTAAAGTTTCAAAAGCCCTGTTTTATGGGGTTTTTGCTTGTTTTTGTTGCTTGTGTGTTATGTATAGAGAACTGCATATTGCTATCAACAACTATACTTTAAATAACAGAAGCTGTTTATAGTCTGGATTAGCAAACCACAAATCAGTTAGCTGAGTTATAAGAAAACTTTCATTGTTAATATCTTCTTTTTTGATAACATCTATTGGTTTATCAAATTCAAAATAATAATTCAATTCGTATATACCAAACTAATGCACGAGGTTTTCTGAATTATTATAAAGTAACCCATTAGATTATCTTAACCTTTAATGCAAATTTATAGCATATTGTTTTATTTGTTAGTTATATTAAATAATTTCAAATAATCCTCAAAGTCTTTCCACGAAGATTTTTCATCGTATATAACATCCAACGGTGAGCCTTGCAACAATGTTACTCCACCCTTATCACCAGCAACAGTTCCTAAGTCTATCAAATAATCTGCAATACTCGCTATAAACTCAATATTATGTTCAATAATCAATACCGTTTCATTTGTTTTGCCTAGTTTTAGCAAAATATTCTCCAATAACCTAATATCTTCTGAGCTGAGACCCGAAGTCGGCTCGTCTAGAATGTAAAGATTTTTTCCGTTAGACTTCACTCCAAGACATTTTGCAAGTTTTATTCTCTGTGATTCGCCTCCAGATAAAGTCATTGACATTTGTCCTAAAGAAATGTATCCCATCCCTATATCTAACATACATTGCAAAATATTGCTTACAGAACTTACATCTTCAAAGATATCTACTATTCTCTCAATCGGATAATCTAATACATCATTTATATTAACGCCTTTATACTTCACTGATAGCACCTTATCAATAAATCTATTTCCATGGCACTTTGGACACTCTATGTATGAATCTGGCATATATGTTAATTCTATTTTCTTTTTTCCAGTACCCTGACAATACTCACAACGACCACCGGCTACATTCATACTAAAGTCCGATACAGAAAGTCCTAATTTTTTTGCGTCAGTAGTTCTCGCAAACAGTTCTCGTATGATATCATATATTCCTAAATATGATACGACCGTTGAACGTGGTGTTTTTCCAATTGGTTGTTGGTTAACGTATAAAACCTTCTTAATTTTCGATGTATTTGTTGCACTTCTACATTTTAATGAACCTTTCTGTTCGCAACACTCCGCAATCACTGCAGTAAGCGTACTTTTTCCAGCTCCTGAAACTCCAGATATACATGTTATTCTTCCGTAAGGGATACTAACATCTATATTTTTTAAATTATGATAGTTAATACCGCATAGAGAAATAAAATCTTTTGATGTTTCATAATGCTTAAAATTCAAATTGTAAATAAAGTCACAATGGTTTTCATTTTCAGATATAATATATCCACCATTAGGACCACCTACAGGTCCTAACTCGATTATTCTGTTAGCCTCAGAAATATATTGCTTATTATGTTCTATTGCTATTACTGTATTTCCCTTATTAACCAAAGACTTCGAGGCTGATATGACAGAATCTATATTTCTATAATGCAGACCCTTACATGGTTCATCTAATATATAAACAAGTCCGCACAGAGAGCACGATAATTGATTTGCCAATCTTATCCTTTGAACTTCGCCTCCTGATAAACTAGGAATACTTCTTCCTAATGAGAGATATTCTAGATTTAACTCTATTATACACTTTATTCTTCTTTTTACATCATATATTAATTGTATAATCTTCTCTATACACGCCATTTTTTTTGTAGCTTCCTCAATCTCATCTAGCCATATTATCAATTTATCAAATGGCATTGCTTCAGCTTCGGCAATATTTTTATCTGCAATTTTAATATCCAAAACACTCTTATTTAATTTTGTGCCTCCGCAAGAAGAACATTTTGTTTTGGTCAAGTATTTTGATATACTTGCAAATGTTGAAGGTGTGTCAATATCTTTAATTGCTTCCTGTAACTCGGCAACTACACCTTTTCTCGATATTAGTTTTTTTCTATATCTGCCTTTTGGAGTTTTATAGTTTAGAGAAAAATCTATATTATCTTCTCGATATAATAATTGCTGACGCTCTCTCTCTGTTAATTCTGACACTTTTTTATTAATATCAATGCCAAAATACTCGCACTCCGCTTCAAGCAACTTATATTCCAACGATTTTTTTGAACCCTTAAAATACAGAATCCCACCATTGGATAATGTTTTGTTTAAATCTGGCATTAACTGTTCTTCTGATAATATATATTCTTCTCCTAAACCCTTGCATTTCTCACAATAACTTGAGGGATTATTGAATGAAAAGAAATTTGTGTCTATTTTCAAGCCTTTTGATTCGTTTGCAATCAAAGCAAACATAGTTCTAAGGTAATACGATATATCTGTAACAGTACCTATTGTGGATCTTGGATTTACGTTATAGTAATTTTGCGACATATTCAATGCAGGTCTTAAATTCTTTATTTCTTCAACCCGAGGCTTATCCATCAACTTTTGTCCATACATATTACCAGACATGCTTTCTAGAAAATTTCTCTGACTTTCAGCATAAATAGTATCGTAAACCAATGATGATTTACCACAGCCTGAAGGACCTGTAATACAAGTGAATTCCGTTAATGGTATTTCTAAACTTATATTCTTCAAATTGTTTTCATAAGCATTACATATGATAATACTTTCCTTTTTCACCACACCACTCACAATCTTTTCTCCTTGCATACTCTTTGTATTGTATATCCATCGTATATATATCAAACTCTCCACGTCTATTTATATTAGATGGATTTATCTTTTTTGTAAGAATTTTTATCGCTTCCATGCCAACCATGCTGGCGATTATAGAGCACATTGGTCCAAAACTACCTACTTTTCTGTTTTTAACCGCAAGCTTCTTTACTTTCTGTGAATCAATCTTATTTTCCTCTTCTAATTTTTTTCTAAAACAATTTACACAAGCTGTTTTTCCTGGAATAACTGTTTGACCAATTAAGGATAAATGCAAATTATAACCTCCACCTATTATATGTGGTATATTATTTTTCATTGCATATTCACCTATCCAAAGAGATGTAGTATCTACATTTGGTTTATCGGCACAGTTAATAACCAAATCAATTTTTTGGTCATTAAACTCCGCAAGAGTATTTTCATCTAACATACACTGCCTCTTAATAACCTCTATTTGAGCATTATATCCTTTTATTCTCTCTTCGATTACGTCGGTTTTGTATCGTCCTAAATCTCGCTCAGTGTAAGCAAATTGACGATGAATATTGGTATGATCAATAATATCAGGATCCATAAGAATAAAATTTCTTACTCCTGATTGAGCTAAATTACATGCAACCCAACTTCCTACAGCTCCTAATCCAACAACAAAAACACGACTCTCACATATATTATTCCACATTTCTATTAAATTACCGTGAGATGTCGAGTACTCAGCGATAAAATGAATGGTTCGTCTAAATTTTTCATAGTCCAAAAAATCATTCTTATTTTCTGTGTTGTCTAAAATTCCCTTGTTACTTAAGTAGTTTAATAATTTTTCTAAATCAACTTTTTTTACATTATGTTCTTTTGAGATTTCATCAATCGTTTTAGTACCATCTAATGATGATATAATGTTCATAATAGTGTCATCTTCAACCTTGATATGTATTTGTTGTCTTGTATTCGTCTTAAAAAACTCCAAAACATTTTCAGATATTTTTACTACAGATACCGTAGAATTCAACTTAGGTTTCATCTAATATTTCACCTCCGCATATTGCACAATATGGATTTTTCTTTACATTTAGGTATGTCAAAGACATATCGTGGAACAAAAATTCTCCTCTAATCTTAAACCTATCTTCCATTGACAACAATCCAGCAAGATATTTCAATATTTCAATACAAGCATATGATGCCGAAAACAAAGACATACACGCTAAGCCACCTATTTCCGTGTATCTATTCTTCACAGGGTGTTTTTTAGGTTTCCAGTTTTTTAATGATTCCTTGAAATGGTCGGCATAACATTCTACACATGGTGTTACATATGGAATAATCAATTCACCTGTACTCGCAAGATGTGCATCAAACCCTCCTGCTACATAATGTGCAATTTTATGTTTGATACAAACTCGTGAAATTTTCGATGCAGTATATCCGATATATGGTTCGTCCATGGTATTTATGACGAAATCAGAATCTCTTATTAAATCTTCTACATCCGTATCTGGTTTCATACTCTCTTTAACTATTCGCACGTTTATATTTTGATTTATTTTTTTAATTTCACGATATAAAGCATCTGTTTTTTCAATACCTATATATCTATCGTTATAATACATGTGTCTAGATGCATCAGATATCTCAACCATATCGAAATCAAATAACACGATATTTCCAACACCTGCCATAGCTAATTCAAGTGCTATATCACCACCTACAGCTCCTATACCAAATATAATTATTTTTGATTCCATTATTTTTTTTTGTGCTTTAATACCATCTTCTTCGCTACTTAAAAATTCTGAAAAATAATTAATTTGCCGTGAAAATCTGTTTATATTTTCCTGATCTAATATATCTGTATTATTCCTTACAGTTTCTGTTATAATACGATTCTTTAACATTAAGTTTATAACCTGTTCTACAAACATTGGATTCACATCATATTTTTCTAGCATTTCATTTTTTATGCTATACAAATTTTTTTCTCCATCTATTGTTTCCAGTAGATGAACTGTCTCGGTATTAACCTTAAAACTTTTTCTTTGTCTTGTGTTCATATAATATGCCATGATATAACTGTCGTTACTCAAAAACAAATCAACAGAATCCTTTATTTTATAAATAGCACTATCCCTCATTTTTAATTTCACCCATTTTTTCTCTTATCGACACTGCTTCAACGTTATTAACAACCAGTGAATCAATTAATTTTATATCAAAGTAATTTGCTATTGCGCCTATCTTTTTCGTCATATCTATATCTACATGCGTAACTTCTAAAATCCCACTTGGATGATTATGTGCTATCATCATTTTGGAAGAATTACTCAGTAATGCAATCTTTATTATTTGCGGAATAGAAACTGACACATTTTCTATATTTCCTATGGACACTTTTGCAAGATTAATAATTCTGTTTGTACTATCTAAACATAATAATGCAACATATTCAACATTGTTACTACCTATGATATTACAAAAAACAGGTGCAGCACTTTCAACACCATATATATATTCTGTTGCACTCGGAATTTCTAATTCATATTCTCTTTTTAATACAAGTTCTACAACATTTATCTTCATAATTTTAATCAAAAAAGGTCTGAATTGCTAGAAGCAACATCAGACCTTTTACATCCTTCGTTATAAATTAGTATTGGATAACGCCACCCTCAACATTTAAGAATGCACCCCATGCTTCTTCTGTTGCTACATAGTCATCTCTTGTACATACTCTTGTACAACAATCTGAGCGTCCACCCGAACAATCTGCGGTGTAATCTGCAAAAAGTTCATTTTCACTTACTTCTTCAAATATCAATTCTTTCATTGTAACGGCACCTCCTTCACAATTGTTTTGTAAACATAAAATACAAACACTGAGCATTTTGTTTATATTTCTTTATTTATAATAACAGAAAACATCACTAAAGTCAATGTATTTATCATTATTCTCACTTATGTCTTTCGCTATGTCATCCTCAAATATATGATCATTGATTCAATAGCCAATCAGCAATATCTACTACTCTTATTCCTTCATATTGATACTCGTCGTGTCGTGTACGGGCAATAACCATTTTAGGATACGCATCTTTGATCTGCAGTAAAGGAGATACTTCTCGTTCAAATGTCTTTTCATCAGTGATATTATCAGACACTTGAATATAGATTTTTTCATTGCGTTTAATAGCTACAAAATCTATTTCTTTCTTATAAAGCACACCGACATACACTTCATATCCTCTTCGCAATAGTTCTACAGCCACGATATTTTCAAGTACTCTACCATAATCCATGTTTTTAGTACCGAGTTTTGCATAACGGAAAGTATGGTCACTCAAGTAATACTTGTCGTTACTAGAAAGGTATTTTTTTCCTTTAATATCGTATCTTCGTATTTTATAAAAGGCAAACGCATTGCACAAATACTGCATATAGGAGCTTACAGTTACATGATTAACCTTCTCTTTTACACCGCTTAAAGTGTTAGTTATACTTCGTGCAGAGGAAAGGTTAGAAATATTATCCATTAAGAAATCAACAATTCTATCCATTAACTGCATATTACGAATTTTATATTTTTTTCGTATATCTCGAACAATAAGTGTATCAAAAACATCTGCAATGTAATCGTACTTCGTTTCTTGATCTTTATAGAGATATGATCCTGACATGCCGCCTTCTATCATGTATTTATCAATTGCCTCATACTTATCGTTGTAATTGAAGTATTGCATATACTCGTAGAAAGAAAACGGAAACACTTTTATTTCAAATGTTCTTCCTGTAAACAATGTAGCAAGATCCGAGCTTAATAAAAAAGCATTTGAACCAGTAATATAGATATCGTATTGCTCTGTAGCGTGCAAACCGTTAATTGCTTTTTCAAAATCTTTACACATCTGAACTTCATCAATAAAAACGAAATTCTGCTTATCTTCTAAATATTGTGATTTTACGTATTCATACAAAGATTTATATTCAAGCAAGTGATCATATTCTGGTAAGTTAAAATTAATATGAACTATATTATAATCGGCATATTCAGACTTAACGTATTTCTTAAATGCTTCAAGTAACTTTGATTTACCGCTTCGTCGTACACCAGTAATCACCTTAATATCTGGTGTTCCTATTACACTAATCATTTTATCTAAGTATCGATTGCGATCAATCAGTCTCATAATACATCACCCCACAATTTTATTATAACCATAAAAGTTACCAAAATCAATATTTTCTCGAAAATGGTAAATAGAATATTTACTAGAATAAAGCGACAGAGATAATAACCATCTCTGTCGCTACTTTATTAATTGTAAATGATTGTATTGTTAACTATTTCACTAGCTCTATTACGAATATTATTCATATTCTGAACCCACAGCATAGGGTCAGTTGCTTTGAGTTGTTCTGTAACATCTTCTTTTTCGGAAAGTTCTTTTACTAACTGTTGAAACATAGCTTCTGCTCTCTCGTTAATTTCAGTGAGATATGAACTTAGCTGACCGCTTGTGAGCAAGTTGTAATAAACAACCTTATGGTTTTGCTTTAAGTAGTTTGCGTGTCGCATACCCCAAACACCTATGTTTGATTTCTGTTCTTCGGTAGGTAATTCAAGGTCAGGTAAGTAATAATCACCCTGTAATGTGTAGCTGATACCTGTTGTTTGGTCTGTAAAATGCTTTTTCATATTCGTATCCTCCTGTAATTTATCTTGTGCGTGTATCACGCTTTTGGGCTTTTGAATTTCGTGCTTGTTCTAAAAGATTATCAATCTGCTTATCACCAAAGACTTTCCGAAGAAGACGATAATCTTTGTTTTGCTCTTTAAGTTTGGTGTTTTCACCGTGAAGTTTTTCATTTTCCTTACTTAGATATTGGTTCTCACGATATAGATTTTTGTTAGTCATATTTAGTCGGTGATAACTATCCAATGCTTGATAATATAGAGCAGAAACTGCTTCAATTACCTCTCGTAATTTCTTTATCAGTGGTTCAACAAACTTCGTTTTGTAGCCCTTTGCTGACATCAATTTTGTTGGTTCCTGCAACTGATAATCAGGTTCAGTATCAAGCTTTTTTGCAAGGTCATCTATAACATAATAGCCTTGCGTAAAGTTATCAATACGGTCTTGATACATTTCAAACTCGTCTTTTTTCTCAGCGATTTCGTTTTCAAGTTTCTCAAGCTCTGCTGTCCGTTCTTGCTTTTTGAAGTCGAGAACTGACAGATGTTTCTCGTGAGTGCCTTTCTGCTCCCACTCAATTCCGTGTTCTTTCATAAAGAAAGAAAGTGCAGATTTTTCTGAGCTTACCCACTGATTCCACTCGGTATCTGACCTTGTGCCACCTTCAAAACCCTGTGCGGCTAATGCTTGTTTTAACGATACTCTTGTATCAAGTCCACGCTTACTTCCTGTTGTAAATGGAACAAAATCAATGTGTAAATGTGGGGTTGCTTCATCCATATGAAGATGGGCTGAGAACACTTTCAAATACGGATTGCGTTCTTCAAAGGTGTCAAAATAATTATTTAATATTTTCTTAGCAAGCTCGCCATTTTCATCAAACGAGCTCATATTATCCTTACCACCAATCTGCAAAATGATTTCGTAGAAAGGTTTTTCTTGCTTGGAATTGCATATCTTTTCGTAATAATCATCTATCTTTCGGTCAGCTCTTTTCTGCTTATCGTTATATCTTTTAAGAGCTTCACCAAACAAATCATCATAGACTTTTCGTATATCTTTATTACAATAACTTACATTCAAGTGTGTACGATTGGCATCAACATTTTCTGCTTTGAACTTGCGGCTGTTGTGATTTACAGAGCCTTTTCCAACCATAACACTAATCGTTCTCTGCATATATCTACCTCCTGTCTCTTAAATTAACGCTTCCTCGGTTCTGTTACTCTTATCAAGAGTAACGCAAAAGCACTTTTGACAGCAAGCCATCAAAAATGCAACCTGCCAGCAGGTTTTGCGGCAAAGAGCCGCCTTTAAAAAGGCACTCTCTGCACTCTCCGCTAAACTTTAGCGTGTCGGTGGTGACGATGGTGTCGATGAATCTGACACCACCAAAAAGACCGTCACCATCGACACAATCGTCACGCTTGCTCTAAATACAGACTTATCTTTCTGCCATCGTGACAGCGTTTGCTTTCGTAATGGATACCATAGTCATTGAGCAGTCGACCTGCGTTGACATTCAGCTTCATTGATAATGTGTTTGCTTTCATGTCAACTTTAAGTACCTCGACAAGCTCAGTAGGAGAACCACTCCATTCTGTATTACTTTCGTTAATAAACTCAGCAATAGTATCGAGTATTGGTTCAGGAGGTTCTTTCCATAACTCGTTTTCTGTACGTTCAAGTTCCCATAGCAAACTCTCTGTGTTTCGGATAAGATATAACTTCTGGTCAGGTTGGTCTCTGCCGGCAACTTCAAGGATAGCGTTATTGCTTGTCCTTTTTTCTTTCCGAAGAACAAAGCCTCCGTCAGCTGAACCAAGCAAACCTGTAGTGCCTGAGATCATATCGAACTTATCATCTGCGTTTTGTTTTCTTGTGTGATGAACTATCAGAACACAGATACCATATCTGTCGGTAAACTTTTTAAGTTGAGTTATGATTTCATAATCACTTGCGTAGCTGTAATTGTCACCAGCACCCTCTCTGACTTTTTGTAAGGTGTCAATGATAATGAGTTTCGTATCAGGGTGCTCGTTTATAAACCTTTGCAACTGGTCATCCAAGCCACTGCCGACTTTACCAGCCGTAACAGAGAAATGGAGATTTTCTACACTCTCAGCTCCGAACATACGATACATCCTTTCCTGCAATCTGCGGTAATCATCCTCAAGTGCAAGATATAAAAC
>JAXJSN010000128.1:0-10227 GCA_036310085.1 Ruminococcus sp. | reverse complement strand
GCTAACAGCTCCATTAATAAAGTAGCTTTTGCAACACCGAGCAATTTCTATAAATGTAAAAAGAAGCAATCCAAATTTGGACTGCCTCTTTTTATATTAATATAGATTTACCAGCGAGTATTAGCTTCAGCCTTAAAACTGTTTGCACGCTTCTTTTTGCGAGCACAATATCTTTGATATCTGCCTGCTTTTCTGTCACGAGCAAAGAATATAGCTGAAAGTGTACCTAAAATAACTGCCACTACTGCAAACCACAAACCTGCATTTGCAGTACGCTGTACATCGGCTTTTTTAGCCGCAACTACCGCTGAGGTAGAATTTGCAAGTGCTTTATTTGCTGACTTGTTTGCTTTTGCAACAACATCAGATGCTGTATCTGCATAGCTTTGATTCTTCTCATTTGCTACGATATATTTTGAAGGGTTTGTAGTTGATGGCATCTCAACAGGGCCATCAGGTATAGTTATTGAAAAAACAACATTTTCTTCAATACTAATCTCTGTGCTATGAGGATTTTCTAAGGCTGTTTCGCCAAAAATAACCTCGTATAATTCAGCATCTACAATACCGTTTGCTTCAAAATTATTTGCAAGCTGGAAATTAAGTATTGACTGCTCGGTACCCATACCAAAGTCACCGTCAATTACACCTGAATAATAACCAAGCTCAGTAAGTCTTGTCTGAAGTGCTGTAACAGCCTCGCCGTTATCGCCATTCTTTAATTCATACGAATCAGAATTTTCAGTTTCAGCGTTCTCTGCCTTATCTGCCTCATCTGTTTCTTCCTCTGTTGTTGTTTCAGGCTCGTCCTCTTTTTCAGTCGGCTTAGTTTCCTCAGGAACATATCTTGGAGCATCGTCTGAATAAAGAACCTTTCTGTCTGAACCTGCTATACCGTCAACAACAAGTCCTGCCGCCGCCTGAAATGCTCTGTAAGCAATCTCGGTAGCGTTACCGAACTCACCATCAATTGCACCTGTATAGAAACCAAGCTCAGTAAGTCTTTTCTGAATTTTCTTTACTTCCTTACCTGTTGAACCGTTTTTCCATACCTTAGGTTTTGACTGTGAAGAGTTGTTAGAAGATGATGCAGTTGATGACATATCCTCAGGTGTCTTACTTGATACACCCTTAGAGTCAAAATTATATGTAACACCATCAATTGTTCTTGAAGTGTTTACAATATATTCGCCATCTTCATAATAATAATATTCACCGTTAAATTTTTCCCAACCTGTTGTTGGATATGTACACGCTGCAAGCTTAAACCAATAATTCCAACCTAAATAAGCTGAATATACACTTTCGTATTTAACGCCTGCTGAAGAGTTTCTGGCATCAACTTCCATACCGTCGCCTACATAAACACCAACATGACCGGGACGCCACAAACCAAGTCCGTGTATTCTCGGAATACCATTACTTACAGAACCACGCTCTGTTGCGGTATTAAGCTGAGGATCACCGCATCTTTCGCCGCCACAGTATGAGTATATGAGTCCCGAACAGTCAACAGCACCGGGAGTAGAACCACCGTAAACATAGGACCAACCACTGTAATAAGCATTTAATGCCCACTCAGCAAGACCTATGCCTGTGCCTTTGGCACCGGCACTCATAGCAGTACCGAACACACACATTCCTGAAAGTGTCAGTATACTAAGAATGATTGCAGTGATTTTCCGTATTCTCTGCATCTGATAAAACCTCCATTAATTGTCTCGAATAAATTAACAATAATTCGATAATCATTTTGGACAGACATAATCTGTATTCATTTTTACACCTAAATGAAACCGCAAACAGTTACCATTAACCAAATAATTACAGTCACGATTACACTTATTAACAAATTTGTAACCATTATAACAAGTTTGTTTGCTGTTGTCAAGCCTAAATATTAATTTTTCCGCTGATAATGCCACTTTACAAGCAAAACTCAAATATCACAACATCTACACAATGTAACCAATTATTACATTCTTGTAATAATTTTACATTTAACCTTTGTTAAAAGTTGACGGAAACTATATTAAAGTAGTATAATAAACATAGCAATAAAACTAAAAAGGATTTAAACTATGACAAATCTTCATTTAGAACCATTAGGCAACTCAATAAGCATTTATGTAACTGACAGCTATCATTTTTCGACCGATACTATACTTCTTGCTAATTTTTCAAAACCAAACGGCAAGAAAAAATGTGTTGAGCTCGGTACTGGCTGTGGAACTATTCCCCTTTTGTGGTGTCGTGAAAATAAAAATCTTGAAATAGCCGCTGTTGAAATACAGGAAAATGCCTGTCAGCTTGCAAAAAAAAGCGTTGAATATAATAATCTTAATCAAAATATAAAAATTATCCACTCTGACCTCAAAGAGCTTAAAGGAAAGCTTCCGTTTGGCTACTATGATGTTGTTGTATGCAACCCACCGTATAAAATCGGCGGTGGTGGTATTCAAAACCCCACCGATGCAAACCGCATCGCTCGCCACGAAACAGAATGTACGCTTGATGATATTTGCCAAGCCGCTGCCTCTTTGTTACAATTTGGCGGTAAATTCTGTATTTGCCAACGCCCTGAGCGACTTGCAGATGTAATGGAGTCTATGCGTAAATTTTCTATTGAGCCAAAAACACTCAGGCTTGTTCAACAAAGAACAAGCAAAGCACCAAAGCTGTTTTTGTTAGAGGGTCGCAGAGGCGGCAAGCGTGGATTTTTAAATGTATTGCCTACATTATTAATTGAGAATGATAACGGCGAATTTTCCGAAGAAATGATGAATATATACGGAAGCTACAAAGAAAACTACTAAGTCGAAAGGATTTAAAATATGAGCGGAATTTTATATGTAACAGGCACTCCGATTGGTAATCTCTCTGATTTTTCACCTCGTGCTATACAAACTCTTGAAAGTGTTGATTTTATTGCAGCTGAGGACACCCGAGTAACGCTTAAGCTTCTTAATCATTTTGGAATAAAAAAGCCAATGGTAAGCTATTACGAGCATAACAAAAGAGAACGAGGCGAAATTATTTGTAACAGAATTGAAGCAGGCGAAAACTGTGCTATTGTTACCGATGCCGGAATGCCTTGTATTTCTGACCCCGGTGAGGACTTAATTAAGCTTTGCGAGGAACGCAATATAAAAACAGTTGTAATCCCCGGACCGAGTGCCGTAATTTCTGCACTTGCTGTATCAGGACTTACAACAGGCAGATTTACTTTTGAGGGATTTTTGAGCGTAAATAAAAAAAGCCGCAACGAACATCTTGCAAGCCTTAAAAATGAACAAAGAACTATGATTTTTTACGAAGCACCGCATAAGCTCCCCTCAACTCTGCGTGACTTGTACTCTGCCTTTGGCGACAGAAAGCTTTCAATTGTTCGTGAGCTTACTAAAATTCACGAAGAGGTAATTCGCACAACCACAAAATATGCCGCTGAAAATCTTGCAGATGGCAGACTAAAAGGTGAATTTGTGCTTGTACTTGAAGGTGCAACGATTGCAGAAGAAGAGGAAGCCTATACTTTAGAATATGCTGTTGAAACAGCAAAAAAGCTAATTGAAAACGGCACAAAACCCACCGAAGCGGCAAAAGAAGCATCTGCCTTAACAGGCTTTAAGAAAAACGAAATTTACAAGGAGTTGATATAAATGACTTATGAAGAAGCACTGAATAAAATACATTCCTTGCTTACCTTTGGTTCTCGCCCGGGACTCGACAGAATATTAACATTACTTGACCGAATGGGCAATCCACAGGATAAATTAAAATATATTCATATTGCAGGAACAAACGGCAAAGGCTCAGTATCTGCGATGCTTTCGTCTGTTCTTATTTCCGCAGGCTACAAAACAGGTCTATTTATTTCGCCATATATCACAGATTTTCGTGAACGCATACAAATCAACAACGCAATGGTGAGCAAACAGACTTTAATTGAAGCCGTAGAAAAAACATTTCCTTTAATTGAACAGCTTCGCAACGAAGGCATTATAATCACCGAATTTGAATATGTAAACGCACTTCAATTTTATATTCATTCTAATGAAAAATGCGATATTGTTGTTTTAGAAACAGGAATGGGCGGACTTTTAGATTGCACAAATGTCATAAAACAGCCTCTTTGCTCAATTATTACCACAATAGGTCTTGACCATACAGCCATACTCGGCGAAACAATCGAAGAAATTGCAACCCAAAAATGCGGAATTTTTAAGCCACATTCTATTGCAGTTACCTCAAATCAAGAGCCGGCGGCAATGAGAATTATAGAAAAATCTGCACGACAGCTTGCTATCCCCCTTGCTGCAAGCAATAGCGTTAAGCTTGAAATAATATCTCAGTCACTGAGCAAAAGTGTCTTTATGTTTGAAGATACTGAAATTACTCTAAACCTTGCAGGAGAACACCAAATAGAAAATGCAAAAACTGCGTTAGCCGCAATTGAAGCACTCCGCCTTAACGATATTATATATGTAACAAATCAGAATATACAGACAGGCTTTGCAAGAGCAGTAAATCCGGCAAGACTTGAAACTCTTTGCACCTCCCCTACCGTTGTCCTTGACGGTGCCCACAATCCAAACGGAATTGAAGCATTAAAAAATGCAATTAATAAGTTTTTACCAAATAAAAAAATTATCGGAATTATGGGAATGTTAGCGGATAAAGACAGCCGAAATTCGCTCAGATTGCTTGAAGGACTTTTTGACGAAATATACACTGTACCTGTCAATAATCCCCGAGCAATGACCTCGGCACAGCTGACAAGAGAATGTTCAAGATATTTCGACAGCGTAAAAACCTTTGAAAGTGCAGAACACGCTTTTGATATTGCTTTTAATAAAGCAAAAAATGATGACTATACAATACTGATTTTCGGCTCACTCTACCTCGCCGGCGAAATCCGCCCGTATATCTTAGATAAAGTAGCTGAGTGAGGAAAGAGATTGAGAGAATGTTGTTTTTTTATAAATCATTACTCCCAAATTCTTTATCTTTTATTTATTTCTTGATTTTTGTTTAATTTGATATAATCTATAAAAAACGCTCATAATAATTAAATTATTATGAGCGTTTTTATAATATTTGACTTGTATTTATCATATTAATGTGCTAAAATGGGTAATAGAATACAATTAAGTGATTAATTTTATTTTTATTTATTAAAGTAAATACCGCTTGTATTATAATCATTTAATTTTATTCACTAAAAAATACAAGTGTATTTTTAAATTTCAAATACACTTCAAGGAGGAATTACAATGAAAAAACTACGAAAAGGCACAGGCTCCATATTAGCTATTCTAATTATTTTCAATATATTTAGTGTAGCTTTTTGTCCAATTAAAGTAAACGCTGAAACATATTCAAATGAAAACACCGATACATTTACAACAGATGTAGTCGAGGATTACAGTGATGACGGTATCTATCTTGAGAATTCGACAATAACCCTTTTGTCAAGCGGAAGTTGCGGAAGTAATGTTTATTGGGAGTTATATAGTGACGGATTACTCAAAATATATGGCTCAGGTGAAATGAACAACTATTCTGATGCAAATGTCCCATGGAATAATTTAAAAGAATCCATTAAAGAAATTATAATATTTGATGGTGTCACCAGTATCGGCAAGTATGCTTTTTATAATTGTACAAACTTAATGAACATAAGCATCTCGGATAGTGTTACCGCTATTGGTTATGCGGCTTTTAGAAAATGCACAAATTTAGAAAGTCTAACAATCCCTGATGGTGTTACTAATATTGATAAGCATGCTTTTTCGAGTTGTTCAAACTTAAAAAGTGTAACAATCGGCAATAGTGTCACAAGTATTGGTGGCAGTGCTTTTTCCGATTGCAAAAACTTAACAGACATAACACTCTCTCCCAGTGTTACCCGTATTGAGAATTATGCTTTTCTTAGTTGCTCAAACTTAACAAATGTGTATATATCGGATATAGCGGCATGGTGTAATTTAGATTATGATAATTACTATGACACTCCAATGTATTATGCTGATAATTTATATTTAAACAACGAATTAATCAAAGACATTGTGATTCCTGACGGAGTAACAGCAATACCTCTATATGCTTTTTCATGCACAAGTTTAGAAAGTATAACAATCCCTGATAGTATCACAATTATTGATGACAATGCCTTTTATAATTGCTCAAGCTTAACAAGTATAACAATCCCTGATAGTGTTATAAGCATTGGCAATAAGATTTTTTATGGTTGCACAAATTTAGAAAACATATCAATTCCGGATAGTGTTACAAGTATTGGTAAGTTTGCTTTTTATAATTGCTCAAGCTTAACAAGCGTAAAAACCCCTGATAGTCTTACAAGCATTGCTAACTGCGTCTTTTATAATTGCACAAGCTTAACAAGCATAATAATTCCCGGAAGTGTTACAAGTATTGGTGATGATTCGTTTGCTTACTGTTCAAATTTAAACCAAGTGTATTATTTTGGTGATAATTTTAACGATATAACTGTAGGTTACGGTAATTCTCGTTTATTAAACGCAAATATAATTACTCTTAAATTAGGCGACACAGATCGTGATAATACAATAGGAATTAACGATGTAACACTTACCCAAATGTATATTGCTGATCTTGAAACAAGTAATACAGAAAATCTTCTTTGTGCCGATGTTAATGGCGACGGCGTAGTTGATGTTAAAGATGTAACTTTAATTCAAATGTATTTAGCTGATCTTATTGAAGAATTTTAATGTAAATCAACTTTTACAAACTAAATAAATAGCAAAACAAGCGTTGCAAAATGGAATTTACACCTCCAAACTGCAACGCTTTTATTATTGAATATTAAAATTTTTTGCCTTACTGCAACTTTGTATATTTTACTTTCAATTCATATAAAATTGTTTGTATACGGTAAGAGTGTTCATAATATGGCTCTAAAGCACGAAACATTTGCTCTGTTTTCTGCCCGATTTCCAAGCAAATTTCAGGGGTTAATCTGCCGCCGTTTTTATAAACTTCACTTAATCGCATATGAACTTCAATTCTTAATCTGTCATAGTTGTTGGTTCTTCTCTTGCGTTCAACTGCATCAAAATCAAGAATCGCTCTTAAATCGGTTATGTGTCTTCCGTAGCCGTGCGACATCGGGAACTTTTCTTCGTTTGTCAACAATTCCTTGTACAAGCTTTTTAAATAAGGCTCAATTTTTTTGAATATATCGGTGTATTCTTCGAGCATTTTATCAAAAGTAGCCATAACTTCATTAGGGTTGCTGTTTTTAGATTTTGCAAATTCATCCATTTTTGACTTAAACTCAAGAATACTTTTGCTACACTCTTCAATTTTGAGAATTTGCTCTACAATCCCTTGTACTGTCCTTTTTTCATCTTCCAATCTTTTGAGTTCTTTGGTTTCTTCATTTAATTTTCTTATTTCGGCTTTCCATTGAAAAAACGCAATTATCAGTGCCGCAAAAGCCATAAGAAAATTAATTACAAATTCAAAAATTCCCATAATACCGCACTCCAATAATATATTTTACTATTTATCATTCAAGATTTTTGTGATTAAAAGACAGGGCGTGTTACTGCAAATTAGCAAGCTGTTTTTGAATGTAGGTTGCATCTGAAATATTAACTGCTCCGTCAGCGTTTACATCTGCGTAGCTGTCAAAGTTTTCAGGTGAAGATGTTAAGTCGCAGATTACTCTCTGAATAAAAGTTGCATCCTTAATATTGCATGAGCCGTCACGATTTACATCGAGCGGAGAATATATACTCAAAATCGTACTCTGTGCAGTAAGCATAATTGTTTCAGATGAAAGCATATCTTTTAAAGTTTCTTCCAGTATATAGCTATATTTTCCGCCCTCTTTATAGCTTACGATATATGAAGAAGTGTTGCCATCAACCTTTGTAATAAGCTCTTTTTCTCCGCTTTCAGAAACTTGATAAATGTTGTATGAATTTGCAGGTAAATTGTGGTTTGTCCAGCTTAATTTCACCTTATTGTTGCTAATAAGCTCGGCTTTAAGGTTTGGTGAAGTGAGGTTGTTTTCAAAAGAACTGAGCATATACATAATGCTTTGTCTTGTCTTAAGATTTTCGCTTGCCTCAGGAATATATCCGTCGGTTCTGTATTGCCACATCTGTGCGATATTGCTGTCAGGCAAAGTTGCGAATGATGAAAACTCCATACTGTAAGGATAGTAGTTGTAGTAAGTACCGATTGAATTTTGAATCAGCTTGTCAATGTCAAGCTTTGAAAAAGTTGATTTGTTTGTGTTTATCACGGTTTTATAGCCGTGTTCTTTTACTCTTTCTGAAAAAGCTAATGCAATTTCTGTATTTGTAGTTTTGTCAAAATTAGCAAACTGGCTGTATGTCATATTATAAACTACTGTCATAAGCTGATTTTCACAGTCTGTTGGGAAATACTCGGACATCTCTCTGAGAAAATAATCGGCTTCTGCCTTTGCATCTTCTGGGGTCTGAGCATATGCAATAAAGCTTAATAAGAATGGTATTGAGTTTTCGTATGCACCTTTAACATTGTTTATAAATTCAGCGTCATTTTGCAATGGATAGTCCTCAGAGCCCCACCCTGCTCGGATAACGGCAAAGTCAAATCCATAATTTTTAACAGCTTTCCAGTCAAGTGGATTTTTTACTCCGTTGGTGTAGTCGCCATATCTTGAAGTAACATCAATTCCGTTATAAAAACCACAAGAAACATTTATACAATCAATATTTCCTGTCTGTGTTGTTGCGGTGATTGTTGCCTGACCCAATTGTTTTGCGGTTACAACACCGCTGTCGCTTACGGTTGCGATTTTTTCATCAGATGATGACCAGCTGATTACGGGTGTGTTGTTGGTGCTGTTGCTTGTAATTTCAGCAGAAAGCTTGAGTGTGTCACCAATTCCAACAGATACATAGGAGTTTTTTATATCCGGAACAATATTCTGAGTGTAGTTTGTAAATGCCCATTTATAAAGACTTACAGAATCAGTCATTGCGTGATTTATGTATCCGTCAGCTGAGGAGTAGCTACCGCCAAAGGCGATGCACATATATTCATCGTTACCCTTTTGTGCAGTAGATACAAGGCATTTGCCTGCTTTTGTGGTAAAGCCTGTTTTTACGCCTGTTGCATAAGGATAATAATATTGACCGCCGTTCTGCACATCTATTAGATAGTTTGTGTTGATAAAAGGATAACTGTAGCCTGATGGTGTATAATATTCAGAAGAAACAATTTCTTTAAAATAAGGGAGAGTGAGTGCGTATTTTGCGATTTTCGCCATATCTTTGGCTGTTGTGTAGTTGTTGTCAGATAGACCGTGTGCCTCAAAATAAAGAGTGTCGTTACAGCCGAGTTCTTTGGCTTTATCGTTCATCATCTTTACAAAATTTTCCTCGTTACCGCCAATTTCATATGCAAGTATCTGTGCGGCTTCACATCCTGAAGGCAACATAAGTCCGTAAATAATATCAAGAGCAGAGTAAGTTTCGCCAATGTGATTTTCAAAGCCGGCAGTTGAAGCATTCTGATTTAAAATATCGTTTATTGACTCCTCTTTAATTTCAATCATTTTTTCAGCCGGATTTTTAGTATTTTCAATAGCAAGGATACAAGTCATAATCTTTGCAACAGACGCAAAGGGAACTTGTGTGTTACTATTTTTTGAATACAAAACTTCATCGCTGTCGGTGTCAATAAGAAGTAAAGTTTCAGTCTGTATGTTGCTGTCATCAAAACTGCTTTTTTCTGTAGCAGAAACGGTTGTGCTGAAAACCCCTGACAAAATCATAATAACAAGCAGTAAAGCTGTTATATGTGTAAAATATCGCTTACCTGAAAGAGTAAATTTTTTCATACAATCAAATCCTTTCTATGTTTTATTTAATTTTATAAATAATATCACGGCAATGTATGGAATTTTAAAATCCTGCAAACATTGCCGTTTGTTAGGTATTTAGTTTTAATGTGTTTTGGGTTGAGTTTTTTGCTCAGGACACCGAACCGTCTTGCACTAAACCCTTGAGAGAACATTTATATATAGATTATTTGCAGAAATTTATCATTTCTTCATAATATTTCTGAGCGTTCTCCTCGTCGCCTTTTTTAAGAAATGCTTTTATAATATTTTTATATGTTCCCATTGTATGTGGATGAGTATTCGGTAAAGCTATCTTATATATAGCAAGTGCCTTTTGG
>JAXJSN010000127.1:0-12699 GCA_036310085.1 Ruminococcus sp. | reverse complement strand
TCAAAAATATTGCACTTAAATAATTTTTAAAACTATAATACAGCTTGATTATTGTAATATTTTGAATTGTTCTGCAAATATTATAAATATATTCTTATTTCATTACAAATACAAAACGGGCAGACGCTAAGCGTCTGCCCTAAATTGTAAGTTATTTAATTATTTAAGATATGTACCTGTTTCGCCAATTGCACCATTGATGCCCTTGAAGCCTGAACCACAAGCTACATATACTCTCATATTAGCTGTACCAATATTAGATACTGTAAGTGTACCATTTGATACATTCTGAACATCACCTGTAACAGCGTCGATGTACTTACCGTTAGGGATACCCTTAAATGTAGCGCCGCCTGAAATTGTTACAAGTGCAAGGCTGTCGATGCCTTCGCCTGTGTAACGACGGATGTAAGCCATATCACCTGATACATGGCTACCGCTGTTTGTGTACTGACCCTTCTGGAGAGCTGGTACTGCACGGCGAATCATGTTAAGCTTTCTGATGTGCTGAGCAAGTGGGTTGTTAAGAGTATCAGCAACCTTACCGCTTGCTGTGTACTTACCAAAGTCAGAAGCTGATACTGTACCCTCGATGTTATCACCGAAGTAAGCACGACCTGTTGTTGCAAGAGGCTGGTTAGGACCAACATCAATCGGAACACCCTTAGCAAACTCGATCTCACTACCATAGTAGAGACATGGAATACCTCTAAATGTGAAGATGAGGTTGAGGTTTTCAGCCCAAGCCTGAGTACCAAGGCTGTAACGAGTCTTTTCCATACCATCTGGGCCGTAGTCGTGTGAGTCAACGTACATTACGTTGTATGTTGAGTCATTGATGTACTGGTCTTCTGAAAGACCTGCTCTATAAGCATTACCTGCATTCTCAAAGTTCCAGTGCATTGTAAAGTCAATGATACTTGTACCATTAGCCTTGCTGTAGTCTGGTGTATGATATGTAATACCATTTAAGAATGCATTTGAGCTTGTAGGACAAGCACTTGTATCTCTGTGAGAATCATAGTGGTCAATAGACTTCTGAACGTTAGCTGTTGGGCTTGTTTTATCCCAGTTGCCAATCCAAGCACTTTCTGTTTCTGCCCATGTAAAGAATGCTGGTGAGCTTGATGGAATGTTATGGTTCCATGTCTCACGAACACGAGAACAAACCTCACCGAAGATGTGGAAGTTCTTCTTCTCTAATTCATCAAATGCTGGGAAATATGCGTTGTTAAGTGTCCAACGGTTGATGTGCTTTTCTGTATCAAGACGGAAAGCATCAACACCCATATTTGCATAATCAACATAAGTATCTGTGATATACTTAGCTACTACAGGGTTTTCTGTGTTGATATCTACACAGTCACCTGCCATTGAACCCTGTTGCTCAATTGAAGACTCGTAGCCCATGTTCTTCTCTCTATGGTAATATTCCTTAGAGTTAAGTGAGCTTGTTATATGTGCCTTCATACAGTCAAGTCTTGCCTGGAACTGATAGGCACCATTGAGTGAATCGTAGTTAGGATAGTTTTTAGCAAGGTCTGAACCTTCAATTATCTTCAAACAATCTGTTGTACCGAGATCCTGAATTGTGTCGTACTCCTTAGTAAACATAGGAGCGAGGAATGGATCGCCGAAGTTACCTGTGTGGTTCCATACAACGTCCTGTACAATTTTGATGTCTTTTTCGTGAGCTGCATCGATAAGATCCTGATATGTAGCTCCTTCACTCTCGTAACGAACATCAACTGTTGCAATATCGAATGAGTGATAACCATGGTAGTCGTAACCTGAAGCGTTAGTTACAACCGGTGTAATCCAAATAGCTGAGAAACCAAGAGCCTTGATGTAATCGAGCTTATCAATAAGACCCTTGAAGTCACCACGCCAAGCTGGGTCTGAGTCAGGGTTGTTAGCCTGTTTGTCATCCCAACAGTGTACATTGTTGCCTGTTTCACCATCATAGAAACGAGTTGTGATTACAAAGTAGATTGACTCTTCTCTTAAATCGCTACGCTCCCAATTAGTAACTTCGCCAGGCTTTCTGTTTGACCATCTGCCGTTTTTGTACCACCAGTCACCTGATGTTGCCTTGAATTCTTCTGACTGCTCACCACTACTTGTAACAAACATTACATTGATTTTTGTTAAATCATTAAATGTGTAACCGTAGTAGTTTTCGCCTTCGCTTGTCATCTTTGGACCAGGATATGTAGTCTTGATGTTCTGTGGAAGGCTGTTCCAATAATAAATGTTTGGCGCACCATTTTCACTGTAGTAGTGAACATTGATACCGCCGTTGGCTGCTACTGCATCGTCGTCTTCAACGGTCGCAGCACCTACGGAAACGATTCCGATTGTGCTGAGGATGCAAATAGACAAAACCAAAGCTAAGATTTTTTTGATTTTTGTCATAGACTTTCCTCCTAATGACATATAAAATTACATATATATTATATGTTATGAGTAAATATATATATTTCTTTAGAAGAATTATTAAATTCTTACGGCTTCTAAATATTTACGCTTTTATTTAGATATTTTTCACAAAAACAGAATATTCAACCTCTTATTTAGTCAAATTTACTTTACTCATTTTTATACTTATATCAATTTACATTACAACTATAAAGTTTTCAACACAATATTCGTGCAAAATACCACAAACAACAAAAGCCCGGATTTTTCAATCCAAGCTTTTTGAATAATATTATTTTAAAATATATTTTTCAATAGTTTTTGCTACACCGTCATCGTCGTTAGTTTCGCAAACATAATCAGCGATTTTTTTCAAATCCTGCACTGCGTTACCCATTGCAACACCGAATCCTGCATAGCCAATCATAGTCATATCATTATAATGGTCACCAAAAGCCACAAGCTCCTCACGCTTAACATCAAGCTTTTCAAGAAGCATAGGAAGCATTGAGCCTTTTGTAACACCAAATGGCATCATCTCTAAGAAATATGGTGCAGACTTAAAGACATCGAGCAATCCATCATAACGCTTTGAAAAAATCTCCTGATATTTATCAATTTCATCAGGCTCACCCGCCAGCAAGATTTTATTTATATCAAATCTAATTGCAGAAATAAAATCATCAACTACAACCATTTCTGTTTTAAGAATATCTTTTTCAACATCGGTATAATCATTTACCTTATTATCAGAAATGATTCTCTTATCGTCATAAGTATTGATTGTAATATTTGAATCCTTTAATACACTGACAATATCAGGAACATACTCAATAGGAAACACCTTGCTTACTACAGTTTCGCCTGTTTCACAATTAATGATTTTACCGCCGTTAAAAGCCATAATATATCCACCGTAACGGTCAAGCATTAAATCGTGTGCAAGCTGTTTTATACCAACAGGATGTCTGCCAGATGCAAGAATAACCTTTTTACCTTTATTTTGTGCTTCGATAAGTGCATATCTTGTATGCGGAGTAAGCTCCTTTTTTGAATTTGTAAGTGTTCCGTCAATATCAAGAGCTATTAATCTATAATCCATATTTTTCACCTTTACTGATAATTGCACATAGTGCATAATAAAAAAGCAAGTGCCACACACACATCTCGTGTATATAGCATCATATATTATTAATACTTCTATACTCGGATGTAGCCGAGCAATTGCCTGTATAGTAAAATAATATAAATTAAATATAACATAAACGGATAGAAAATTCAATAATTTGATTAAATTTGTTAATTGGTACAATTTTATTTATATATCATCTTGCCGTTATTTACATTATCAGCAACAAAATTAATTATCGCTGTTCTTTATATTCTCAATAATATCATTTATATCTTTTTTATTCTCAATTTCATCATTAGACGATAATATTTTTACAATATTAATGATTTCGTCAACAAAGACTATCAAAAGCAGAAATATAAAAATAATCAGTCCCCATGGAGATAAAAAGAAGCTATACAGAGTAGCTAAAAATGAAATCTTGCACACCATAACAGATTTTACTCTGTCGTAGCTGATTTCATCATCCGCAAACTCATTTGCAACTCCTTTTGTCTGTAGCATTGTTATTCCGTTTTCGTCAACATAAGGACTTTTAATAACTTTATGCGTTACAAGCATCCCCTCAGTTGCACCTTGTCCGTAAAAAGTAATTACATCGTTTAGCTTCAACTCATCAGCATTTTCAACATCTTTACTTATAATAACATCACCCACTTCAAGCTCAGGCGACATACTTCCGCTTGACACTCGTAAAATAGAATATCCGAAAACTGTAGGCACATTGCCATTAATTTTAGTATACAGAGTAAAAATTACAACTGTAATAAGAATTACTATAAAGCTCCAACATATTATATTTTTAACACATTTAAAAACATTTTTAACTTTACTCATAACGCACCAATCAAAATGTTAAATATTACAACAAAGCCATTATCGACACATTGCACCGATAATGGCTTTAAGAATTTAATTTATTTTGTAATCAAAATTTTAGGGAATACAATTATCTGAATCTTTTGCCGCCCTTTGAATCATCTTTTTTGTAGCGTGAACCGCCTTTTGGAAGCTTAACCTCAGCAGTATCAAATTTACTACTTTCGTCCACACTTACATTTTTACTTTTTGAATCAACACCAAAGTTATCGGAATAATCATCTGAACTTCTTAAATCTGACGCTGTAACATCTACTTGCTTACCTGTATTTGTAAACACACCGAGCTGCTTGCGTCGATTGACTGTAGAAGTAATTACATAAATAATACCGACAGCACTCAATACCAAGCAACAAATACCAACAATCAACATCCACTCACCATTGTCGTTCTTGCTGTCATTGTTTTTAATAAAGCTAAAGTCATCAACATCGGCAATATTGCCTGTTTTATCAGAATTTGACAGATTAGCTGCAATTGATTTCCAATCGTTAGCCGAAAGCTCGCTATCATCAATATCCTGTCTTGAATCAAACAACGGTGCAGGCGGTGCTGTGCTTACAGGCTCAACATAAGTCTGTCCGCCGCCGATATACTGAGTAGTTGACTGATAAGTATACTCAATATATTCAGTTGTGTATTGCTCATAACCCGGATATGTCGGCACCTCGGTATAAGGCAAGGTGTAGTACGGATCCAATGTAGTAGGCTCGGTATAAATCGGGTCAGTTACTACAGGGTCAGTCACAATAGGTGTTGTATCTATAGGGTCTGTTACAGCAGGTGTTGTATCAACAATAGGGTCAGTGTATGGAGATTCAGTTGAAATAAGCTGACCGGTTTCATCATCATATCCATCTCCGTCAAGATCGACAGCAAAAGCACTATAAGTGCACACAGAAAGACAAAAAGCAGAAGTCAGCAAAGCAATAACAAGCTTAACTTTTTTATTCATCTAAATCTCCTCCCTAATTACTTTGTATTATATATTATTAGCCGTTTGCGGTAGTTTCGTCAGCAGTTGTTGTTGGCTCCTGAGGTATGAAGAACATTTTAGGGTCATACATATTGATAACAGACTCGTTTTTCTCAAACTTAATCTTGCTTGCAAGCCCATCAACATAATCCTTAAATTCTTCTGACTTCATAGACTGAAGAACGCTGTCACGATAAGCTCCATCCTCTTTAGCATAATCAGCAACCTTGCTGTTTATGTCATTTTTGTAAAGAACATAATAAGTTGCAGAATCGTCTTTGCCTACTTTAAGAGTTGTAGCTTCGCCATCCTTAAGCTTTTCGTAAGCCTTCTTAAGCTCGTCACCCATACTGCTACTCTTAAGAATTTCAGTATTTGATGTTGTAGGATCAGACTCAACCTTATTTGCAGTCATATACTTTTTAATTACATCGCTGTAAGCCTTACCATTGTTAAGCTCCTTAGCATAGCCATCAAGCTCATCAGTAAGCTTCTTTGCATCTGCCGCTGCAAGAGCTACATTTTTAGTTGCACCTGCTTGGTCTGTTGTAGACTCATAAAGGTTTACTGAGAAGTAGCTGTAATCAGTATAGTTCTCTGTAAAATATTTTTCAAGCTCAGTATCTGAAACAGCCTTTGAACCGCCGTTCTTATAAAGAGCATTGAACAACTCTGTGTTCTTGAGGTTAAACTCATATGTAGCATACTGGAAGCTCTCAAGAGAAATACCATAAGGCTCAAGCTGATCTCTCATAGGCATTACATAGCCAGCGTAAGGACCAATCTCCCAATAATCCTTAGCAGCCTCATCAGCAGTAGCGAGTTCACCCTCTGAAATCTTGATATTAAGCTCCTTAAGCTGAGCATCTACAGCAAGGTAGTTAAGGCACATTGTTTCAGCCTCTGCTTTAATCCACTTAGAAGCAATTTCTTTGTCGCCGTCTTCATCTGTGATTTCCATATTAAGCCAACTGTCACTTGTTGAATCGTACTCTTTAAGCTTTTCAGCATAACCCTGAGCCTGCTGATAAGCAAGGTTAAGAGAGTAGATGTAAACACCAATAGCAAGTTCATTGTCACCTGATCTGTATGACCATTCTTTGTTAAGTGTAATTGGTGTACAGCCTGTTGCAATTACAGCTGTAAGCATCATCATTACAGCCATAACGAAAGAACCGATTTTGATAAAAGGTTTCATATTTCATACCGTCCTTTAAAATAACATAAAATTTATATCGGAAAAACACTATCTCACGATATGTACCCTACAATTATACACAAAAAAAATCCCATTGTCTACAATTTCTTAAAATTTTATCAAAAAATTTATACCAAATCTGCACCAAAGGATAAAATGATAAAAGTTTCGATTAATTTTTCACTTTAATAATTCAATACAAAATTTCTTGCCAATCACAACTTTTTAATAAATTAGCCTTTTATTTCTTTTATCTCGATATACTTTATAAATCCTACACTGCAAATATTTGTTTAAGGGTTTTAAGGGAAGCTTCCTGAGATGAACATTTTACCGACACATACGGCTTGTTGCCTGCACAAAGCATAGCTTTGCCGTTAAGAGCTATAAGCAAATCTGCTACTGCCGGAGATTTTATTTCCTTTACAAATAACATAAGATTATTTTCGTTTTGTCTGATTTCGTAAATTCCCATATCATTTGCTTTGTTTCGCACAAGTGCAATATCAATAAGACCAAGCACCGCACTTGGAATTTTACCAAATCGGTCACGAAGCTCCTCGATAACATCTTCGCTGTCTTTTTTACTGCGTATATCGGCAATCAGCTTATAAACATCAAGCCTTAGAGTAAGACTTTCGACATAGCTTTCAGGAATATGTGCATCAACCGAAATATCAATAAGACAATCAAGGTCTGGATTTTGCGGAATTTCGCCTTTTTCCTCGCTGACAGCCTCACCCAAGAGCTTTAAATACATATCGTAGCCAACCGACTCCATATGACCGTGTTGCTGTGCTCCCATAATATTGCCTGCACCTCTAAGTTCAAGGTCACGCATAGCAATTTTAAAGCCGCTACCAAACTCGGTAAACTCTCTGATAGCCGCAAGTCGTTTTTGCTGAATTTCAGTAAGCACCTTACTTCTTCTGAAAGTAAAATATGCATACGCTCTTCTTGTACTTCTGCCAACTCGACCTCTTAGCTGATGAAGCTGTGACAAGCCCATACAATCGGCATTTTCAATAATTAGAGTATTTGCATTCGGCAAATCAACACCGGTTTCTATTATAGTAGTACACACAAGCACATTTACCTCATGCTCAAGCATACCACGCCACACCTCGCTAAGCTCACTTTCTTTCATTTTTCCGTGACCTATTGCAATTTTAGCTTCAGGTACAGCCTCTAAAATTCGGTTTGCACAAGAAGTGATGGTTTCTACATTATTATGCAGATAAAATACCTGTCCGCCTCGCCTTAGCTCTCTGCGTATAGCCTCGTTAATTACAGCATCCTCGTGTTCAAGCACATAAGTCTGTACCGGCTGACGATTCATTGGTGCTTCTTCAATAACACTCATATCACGCAGACCACTCATAGCCATATTAAGAGTTCTTGGAATAGGTGTAGCCGAAAGCGTAAGTACATCTACATTTTTGCAAAGCTCCTTAAAGCGTTCCTTTTGAGCAACACCAAATCTCTGCTCCTCATCAATAATAGCAAGTCCGAGGTCACGGAACTCCACATCCTTTTGCACAAGGCGGTGAGTTCCTACAACCATATCAACCTCACCTCGTTTAAGCTTTTGCAAAGTTTCTCTTTGTTGCTTTGGACTTTTGAATCGTGACAACAGCTCAACTCTTATAGGATAACCCTCAAAACGCTTTGTTACCGTCTGGTAATGTTGCCATGCAAGAATTGTGGTAGGACAAAGCAAAGCACATTGTTTTGAGTCGGTAACACACTTAAATGCCGCACGCATTGCAACCTCGGTTTTTCCAAAGCCTACATCACCACACAAAAGTCTATCCATTGGCGAAGTTTTTTGCATATCCTTTTTTATTTCATCACAGCAACGAAGTTGGTCGGGAGTTTCTACATATTCAAATCTTGCCTCAAAATCTCTCTGCCACTCTCCGTCATCCGAAAAAGCAAAACCTTGTGCTTTCATTCTTGCCGAATACAAGGCTATAAGCTCCTTGGCTATATCCTTAACCGAGGTTTTAACCTTAGCTTTAGCCTTTTGCCAATCCTGCGAGCCGAGTCGGCTAAGCTTAACCGATGAATTTTCTCTCGGTCCTATATATTTTGCCACCATATCGAGCTGAGTAACAGGCACATAAAGCACATCACCCTTGGCATAATCAATTTTAATGTAATCCTTTGTAATTCCGTGCGTATCAATTTTTCTTATACCGCTAAACACACCAATTCCGTGTATATTATGAACTACATAATCACCTGTTACAAGCTCTGAAAGGCTGTAAATCTCTTGTCCGTTTTTCTGTTTTTTGGTTTTCTTTTTATCCGGTCTGAAATTAACCTGACCATAAGTAATAAGATAAAATTTTTCTGTTGGATACTCAAAGCCTGCACTCAAAGCACCTGCCATTACAAACAAGCCGCCCTTTTTTATTGTATCAAGCTTTTTCACCTGCTGAGCCTGCAAACCATCTCTACGCAACGACTCACAAATATTATCAGCCGCCTTGTCTGTACCTGCAAGCACCACAACACAGCTATCGGGAGTAAAAATAGTATCTAAATCCTCTTTTAACTGTTTATATGAGCCATTCCAAACATTTAATTGCTTTGTACTAAAGCTTATTAAATCCGTATATCGTAGTGGCGACGAGCCGTGGACAAAATTTTCAAGCACAATTGTTCCACGCTCCTCGAAAATATCCATACACTCGTTAAAAGTAAGCGTAAATCTGTCAAAACCTCGACAAAGAGTACCATCAGCAAAGCCTTGCTTTAGTGCCTCGGTATTTTGAAAATCCATTGACCTGCCACGCTCACGGATATTACTAAACTCTGACGCAAAAATCAATGCATTATCAGGGATGTAATCAAACAGCGATTCTGGTTTATCATAAATCTGACCGATAAATTTATCGGCATTTGCAAGCATAGCACCGCTTCTGATAAGCTCTGCCTCAGAAAAAAGCTTTTCCTTAGCTACAGCCGCAGATTTTCCACGCAAAAGCCCTGCCTTGTGGATAATTTTATCGGCAAGAGCATCTTTATCATCAATAAGTATTTCAACAGATGGTGACAATCGGATTTTTCCTGCTTTTTTAAATCTGCGTTGACTTTCAATATCAAAATAACTTAAATCAGTTATTTCGTCGCCCCAAAACTCAGCACGAACAGGATATTCAGAATCGGGCATAAAAAAGTCAAGAATACCGCCTCTAAGCGAAAATTGACCATTACCGTCAACCGCATCAAATCTTTCGTATCCAAGCAAGGTAAGTGCTTTTACCGCCTTATCGACAGGAATTTCTCGCCCTTCCTCAAAGGTAATTGAGGACTCTTTAAGTACATTTCTCGGCACGGTAAGCTGAGCAGCGGCATCAACACAAGTAATAACAACATCACATTCATTATCAAGCAGTTTCAGCAAAACCTTTAACCTTGCGTGTTCATATTCGTGCGACCTGCTCTGAAAATCAAGAAAATTAAAATCTCTTACAGGGTACACAAAAGCTCTAAGTCCCATACAGGTCAGGTCATTACAAAGAAGCTGTGATTCTCTCTCATCAGACGCAACACAAAAAGCCACCGTATTTCTAAGGCGGCACATTGCATATATTACATTTGCTTTATTTACTGTAGAAAGTCCCGAGGCACAAACCGATTTACCTGCCTTTGCGGCAAACGCAAGCGATTTAAAAGCCTCACTGTTTTTCAGAGCATCAATTAAAAATTTCATTATTTTCACCGCGAGTACCTCGCCCGTAATTCGAGCAGACAGCACCATATTATTTTAAAACTTCTATGCCCGAGCGAAGCCGAGCATTTTTCTTTACCGTTGTGAATTGAGTGCCTTGCCTGCATTTCGTGCAGATAGCACCATATCATATCAAACTTCTATGCCCGAGCATAGCCGAGCATTTTTCTTTACCGTTGTGAATTGAGTACCTCGCCCGTAATTCGAGCAGACAGCACCATATTATTTTAAAACTTCTATACCCGAGCGAAGCCGAGCATTTTTCTTTACCGTTGTGAATTGAGTGCCTTGCCTGCATTTCGTGCAGATAGCACCATATTATATCAAAACTTCTATGCCCGAGCGAAGCCGAGCATTTTTCTTTACCGTTGTGAATTGAGTGCCTTGCCTGCATTTCGTGCAGATAGCACCATATTATACTAAACTAATTTATTAAATCATTTATATTATTGTTTTCAACTTTGAAATTGAGATAAAAATTCTTTTGCTTCGTTTCGATTTGTAAATATAAAAATATTTTTATAAGAATATTTTTTCAACAACTCCATTACTTGTGGTCTGTTTTCTAAGTTATAGTTTTTTATAAATTCAATAAACTCTGCATCTTCGTCATATTCTACCCACGGCATATCGCTTCGGGCTTTCCCTCGCCTTTCCCTAACACCGCTAAGGCAAACATCTAACGGATAATCCAGAAAAACAACTGTATCGCACTCTTTTATTCTCAGCTCCATTGTAGAACCATAATTACCGTCGATTATCCACTCACTTTTTTCAAGTACTTTTGATAATCTATCGAGAAAAACAGATTTTTCCACAGTTGTTTTATCTGTATTCCAAAACATCATATCTAAATGAAACAGCGGTATACCTGTAATTTTATGCAATGCTTTTGAAAATGTACTTTTACCGCTTCCCGGACAACCAATTACTATTATTTTTTTCATATTTGGATTACCCATTATAAATTAAACTTTAATCTGCAACTATTATTATTTCTTTATATTGTTTGTCTTCTTTTCAGGAACAAAACCATCAAAAAGCTCACTGCCGACATCGCCCTCAGTGATAATAGTAAGAGCCGCAATACATACAAAAGCACAAGCACCAAAACCGCCAAAAGATATATCTCTGAACACTCTGCGGTCTTTATTAGCAGAATAAACGAGCATAGCAACATAAAATGCCGCCCATAAAAGAGCAAAAAATCCATAGCTAAAATATGTACTGCTTGTTATAGTCCAGAAAATAACCGCTGCAACCAACAAGCCAACACCAAGTACAGCAGAAACTATGCTAACTGCTTTTTTATGATTATTAAAACGAGAAATCAACCCTGTAACAACACCTACAAGTAAAGCAACGGTAAGTGTTGCTAAGCCTGCCAAAACAATATCAAACTTTTCGTAAAAATAAGTAAAGCACGAGCTTGCACCAAAACCGCCTGCAACCGCATTCAGCATAAGGCTTATAACATAAAAAACATTTATTTTTAGCTTTGTGCCGAGCAAATGCATAACCACAGCAACTGCAACAAGCACAGCACTACCAACAAGAGCATACGCTTCAGTAAAAATCTTAGTTCCTACAACTGCCGCAACAAGCATAACCACAAGCGAAAGTACACCAAAAGCAAACATAGTCACATTATTTTTTACAAATTTATTTTCCATAGCTGTCATCCCTCTTAATTATACAAATTCATTGCACGGTCAATTTTGCCGTCAACAATAAGCTTTACTGCATCAGCGGTATTTTCAAATATTTTTTCAAGTGTTTTAAATTCATCGTTACTGAATTTTGAAAGCACCCAATCAGCAAGCTCCCATTCAGGGTTAGGCTTTGCACCGATACCGATTTTAACTCGTGGAAATTTATCGCTTCCGCTAAGGTAAATAATACTACGCATACCCTTTTGTCCGCCATCGCTACCCTTTGAGCGAATACGCATTTTTCCTACATCAAGCGAAATATCATCAAGCAAAACGATAACATTTTCAGGTGGTATCTTATAAAAATTCATTGCTTCAACAACAGCCTGACCGCTATTATTCATATAGGTTGTAGGCTTCATAAGCATAACTTTAGCACCACCTACTGAACAAGTACCGATAAGACTTTTATATTTTATTTTATTAACATCACAGCCAAGCTTATCTGCAATATAATCAATTGCAAGCCAGCCTGCGTTATGTCTTGTATTTTCATATTTTCTGTCAGGGTTTCCAAGTCCCACCACAAGGAACTCAACTGAACCCATTGTTTTATTTTTTCCAAACATACTCTTTCTCCTAAATAATAGCTAACGCTTATTAGAGCGAAAAACTAAAAGTTTCAGTCAAGCCTTTTCAAAGGCT
>JAXJSN010000126.1:0-27847 GCA_036310085.1 Ruminococcus sp. | reverse complement strand
GACTGTCATCTCCACCCAGGCCGGACGAAACCCACACTTGACAGCGTTTTTTACGGATCTGAGGTTTGACCAGGCACAGCAGTAAAACGGCACCTTGCCTTGTTCCAGTATTTCTGAGGCCAGTCTGCCGGTCAATGCGGACGCGATTCCTTTTCTGCGATATTCGGGAAGCACATCTACACCAATCTGCCACATTGTTTCGCAGTCAGCAGAACAGGCGGCTAAACCTACGAGTTGTCCGTTATGGTATGCACCAACGCCGAGGATATCAAGCTCTTTTCGTTTTTCGCATAACGCATTGCTCCATTGCTCTGTATATAATTCTGAAAAATCACTCTGCGTTAAAACCTTACATTCAAAGTCGCAAGGCGGTACACTTAATGCATTTGTATCAGGCAAAAAATATTCTGCCATAAAACAAACACGGAATCCTTTTTCTTGAAATGCATCGTTTAAAATATGCATATTCGGAGTTTCAAAACAATGTTCCACAGGATATTTTGAGATGTATTCTTTCACGATAGTCTTATATTCCTCTGAAACGGTTGCCACAATGTTATTGCCGTATGAGATTAAATTACATATATGCGGTAGCTTTAAATACTTTCGTGCAGATGGGTTTTCTTTAGAAATGGTAATTACATTTTCTGTACGCAAAAAGTCATCTGCATTGCAATTTGCATCAATAGCGGATTGTTGCATTGCAATATTAAGAATCGTTTCGTTTGTTAATTTCATTTTTGTTTACATCTCCAAATTCAAATTTGACTGAGTGAAAAATGTAGTTTTAGCAGAGAAAAAACTAAAAGTTTCGGTCCAGCCTTTACAAAGGCTGGCAGGTCAAGGACGGAGTCCTTGCAGGTTTTAAGGACAGAGTCCTTAACATTAAGTTTTTTTAAAATTCCGTTTAAAACGGAATTTTTATGAATTTATTAGTGGTTAAAGGGCGTTGCCCTCGACCCACAAACTTTTGAAATTCGCTTTGATTAAGCGTCAGCTTGGTCAAAAATATTCAAGTTTACCAAAACAACAATCTTTATTGTCGGGCTACTAAGGTTTGTTCTAATTTAATTCCATCAGCTCGGATTGGGTCAAGCGTCACGCTTGTAAAATCTTCCTCATTTTTATATGCTCACAATGCTCTTCAAAATAGGTTTCGCCCTCGCTGATATAACCGAGTGATTCATAAAATTTTTGTGCAGTCATTTGAGATGTTAGTAAAATAACTTTTCCGCCAAGCTTTTTTATATGTTCTTCAGTTGAAATTACAAGCTGTTTGCCGAAACCTTTTCCACGATGCTCTGCAAGTACCGCAACTCTGCCCATAGTATAGATATTGTCGCTCAATTCAAAATATCTGCAAGTTGCAACAGGCTGATTGTTCTCGTAAATAATAATGTAATAGCAGTGGTTATCTCTATCATCAAGCTCTATTTCTTTTTTGAATTTTTGCTCATCAACAAATACTTTCGTTCTGATGTACTCGCAGTCGTCGTGTAAGTAATCTAAAAATTTTATTTCCATATTAATTCCTCAAAGTTGTACTTATCAGCTTAAAGCTGTAATGTCATTAATAATTTCACCGGCAATTATTAATCCAACAACAGATGGCACAAATGCATTGCTTCCCGGTGTTGCTCTACGACTTGCCGTAGGTTCTATGCTTTCGCTGTCCGGAGCAGGGGAAAGGGGAGTTTCTTGAGAGTATACTACCTTTAGTTTTTTTACTCCTCGCTTTTTAAGCTCGTTACGCATAACACGAGCCAAAGGACAAACCGAGGTTTTAAAAATATCAGTTACCTCAAAAGCAGATGGATTCTTTTTGTTTCCTGCACCCATTGAAGAAATTATCGGCGTTCCTGCTTCCTTGGCTTTGAGTATAAGCTCAATTTTGCCTGTTACGGTGTCGATTGCATCTACAATATAGTCATATTGTGTAAAATCAAAGTTGCCAGATGTTTCTGGTGTAAAAAATGTTTTGTGCTTAACAATTTTTACATCAGGGTTGATTTCGAGTAAACGCTCCTCGGCGGCATCAACCTTGTCCATTCCTACTGTCTTGTGTGTTGCTATAATCTGGCGGTTAATATTTGATATACAAACCTTGTCATTATCAATAATATCTACAGCACCTATACCGCTCCGAACAAGTGCTTCGACAGTATGACCACCAACTCCGCCTATGCCGAAAACAGCAATTCTTGCGTTTGCAAGCTTTTTCATTGCCAATTTGCCGTAGATTAATTCAGTTCTTGAAAATTGATTTTCCATATTCTTTATCCTTTAATATTTATCTGTTTATAATATCTTCCCATGCTTCGGAGTCAAATTCATTATTTTTATAATAATATTTTTTGTCTTCATCTGTAATCTCTCTAATAACTTTGCAAGGGTTGCCTGCGGCTACTACATTAGATGGAATATCTTTTGTAACGACACTACCTGAACCGATAACAGTATTGTCGCCAATTGTAACACCCGGATTAATTACAGTGTTGCCGCCAATCCAGCAGTTATTTCCAATTTTAACAGGAGCACCATACTCCCAAAGTGCCGTTCTTGGGATATGATGAATTGGATGACCTGCTGCGTAAACAGATACATTAGGAGCAAAAAATACATTATCTCCGATTTCTACTTTTGCAACATCAAGAATTACACAATTGTAGTTTGCAAAAAAATTATCGCCTATTGTAATGTGTTTTCCGTAGTCGCAGAAAAACGGCTGAGTAATTGTGCAGTTTTTGCCGACCTTGCCTATGAGTTTTTGTGTCAACTCTTTAAGCTTGTCAAGCTCTGTGCAGTCTGTACAATTAAATTCCTGAACAATTTTTCTGCTTTCAAGAATTTCAGCAAATACGCTGTCATCTGTTATATATGCCATTCCTTTATCTCTTCTTGTAATGTTATCCATAAAAAACACTTCCTTTTGTATATATTATAATAATTTTCAGATTGAATAACAAGTGTTAAGTGCTTTTATTAATATTAGAAAATACCTGTAAAGGTTATAAATATAGGTACTCGCCAAATTTCTCTTGACTTTTCTAAAAAATGGTATAAAATATAATTAGCACTCATAAATAGAGAGTGCTAATTATAAGTTGATATTTAATTTTACAGGAGGCTATATTATGAATATTAAACCATTACTTGATAGAGTAGTACTCAAGGTTGAGGAAGCTGAAGAAAAGACAAAGAGTGGTATTATCCTTTCATCTGCCGCACAGGAAAAGCCACAGTTTGCTACAGTTGTTGCTGTAGGTCCGGGCGGCGTTGTTGACGGTAATGAAGTTACAATGTATGTAAATGTTGGCGATAAGGTAATTGCAAGTAAATATGCAGGTACTCAGGTAAAGCTTGATGGCGAGGAATATACAATCGTTCGTCAGTCAGATATTCTTGCAACTGTTGAATAATTTATATATAGTAAGTAGTAAATATAATAGTGTATAATAATCGGAGGTAATTTATTATGGCTAAACAAATCGCATATGGCGAAGATGCAAGAAAGGCTCTTATGAAGGGCATTGACCAGCTTGCAGATACAGTAAAAATCACACTTGGCCCAAAGGGTAGAAATGTTGTTCTTGATAAAAAGTACGGTGCTCCGTTAATTACAAACGACGGCGTTACAATTGCTAAGGAAATTGAGCTTGATGATCCATTTGAGAATATGGGTGCTCAGCTTGTAAAGGAAGTTTCAATCAAGACAAACGATGTTGCCGGTGACGGTACAACAACTGCTACACTTCTTGCTCAGGCTCTTATCAGAGAGGGTATGAAGAATGTTACAGCAGGTGCAAACCCAATGGTACTTAAAAAGGGTATTGCAGATGCAATAAATGTAGCTGTTAAGGCTGTAATCAACAATAGCCAGCAGGTTGCAGGTACTGAGGATATTGCAAGAGTTGCAACTGTTTCTTCTCAGGATGAATTTATCGGTAATCTTATAGCTGAGGCTATGGAAAAGGTTACAACAGACGGCGTTATTACTGTTGAGGAGTCAAAAACAGCTGAAACTTACAGCGAAGTTGTAGAGGGTATGATGTTCGACAGAGGTTACATCGCACCTTATATGGTAACAGATACTGATAAGATGGTAGCTGAGCTTGATAACCCATTTATCCTTATTACAGATAAAAAGATTTCTACAACTCAGGAAATTCTTCCACTTCTTGAGCAGATTGTTCAGGCAGGCAGAAAGCTCCTTATTATTGCTGAGGATGTAGAGGGCGAGGCTCTTACAACTCTTGTACTCAACAAGCTCAGAGGTACATTTACTTGTGTTGCTGTTAAGGCTCCTGGCTTTGGTGACAGAAGAAAAGAAATGCTTCAGGATATTGCAACTCTTACAGGTGGTACAGTAATTACATCTGATCTTGGTCTTGAACTTAAGGATACAACTGTTGATCAGCTCGGTACAGCTCGTCAGGTTAAGGTTGAAAAGGAAAATACAATCATCGTTGACGGTGCAGGCGATAAGGATGCTATCAAGGGCAGAGTAAATCAGATTAGACAGCAGATTGAAACAACAACATCTGATTTTGACCGTGAAAAGCTTCAGGAGCGTCTTGCAAAGCTTGCAGGCGGTGTTGCTGTTATCAAGGTTGGTGCGGCTACTGAAATCGAAATGAAGGAAAAGAAGCTCAGAATTGAAGATGCTCTTGCAGCTACAAAGGCAGCTGTTGAAGAGGGTATCGTTGCAGGCGGCGGTATTGCTTGTATGAATGCTATTCCTGCTGTTGCGGCTTTTGTTGAAACTCTTGAGGGCGACGCAAAGACAGGTGCTAAGATTGTTCTTAAGGCACTTGAAGAGCCACTTCGTCAGATTTCTGTTAATGCAGGTCTTGAGGGTAGCGTAATCGTTGAGAATGTTAAGAGAGAGAATAAGGTTGGCTACGGCTTCAACGCTCTTACAGAGGAATACACAGATATGATGTCAGCAGGTATCGTTGACCCTACAAAGGTTACTCGTTCTGCACTTGAAAATGCATCATCTGTTGCGGCTATGGTTCTTACAACAGAATCACTTGTTGCTGATATTAAAGAGGCAGCTCCTGCTGCTCCTGCTGCACCTGATATGGGCGGTATGTATTAATTTTAATCATATAAAATTTAATCCTTATTAATAAAAAATCCCTTTAAAGTAACCGCTTGAAAGAGTAAAATGCTCTCAGGTATGCTTTAAGGGGATTTTATGCTGATAGTGCTGATTTGGTATCAGTATTAATTATTGGTGCTTGTATTGCTTTTTTTGATGTTTTATATTAAAATAAAAGTATATTTTATTTGGGGGATGCAATATGAAAATCAAAGAAGATTTTGTTCTGCGTAAGGTTGCAGATTCTTTTGTTGTTGTTCCGGTAAATGATATGTCGCTTGATTTTAACGGAATTATTAATCTTAATGAAACAGGTGCATTTTTATTTGAAGCTTTGCAAAGCGGTGCTACAAGTGAAGAACTTCTTGATAAGCTTCTTGATGAATATGAGGTTACTGAGGCAATAGCCAAAAGAGATATAGAGGTATTTTTAGGTAAAGTAAAGGAAGCAGATATTCTTGAATAAGGAATTTGAACTTGATGATTTGATTGAAATTATTTCCGAAAAGCTAAACAGCGGCGGCACGGTAACTTTTACTCCGAGAGGGAAAAGTATGCTCCCTATGCTTAGGGATGGCGAAGATGTTGTCGTGCTTACAAAGCCAAAGGGCAGACTTCGTATTTTTGATGTTCCTCTTTACAGACGCTCAAATGGGCAATATGCTTTGCACAGGGTAATTGATTTTGATGCAAATGGCGGCTACGCTATGTGTGGAGATAATCAATTTGTGCTTGAACACGGGATAATGGATAGAGATATTATAGGCGTAGTGACTACCTTTTATCGTAAAGGGAAAACTTATCGTGTTACATCGTTAAAATATAAGGCTTATGTGCGTTTTTGGCATTACACGAGATATGCCAGACGAGCATATAAATTTGGACAAAATCGAGTTTTAAGATTTTTGGGAAAAGGAAATAATAATAAATCGAATGAAAAAACAACTGACTGAAATTGAAAAAAAAGAATATGAATATTTACTAAAAGTGCTTTCGGCAGGTATAAACGGCTTTTCTGCACCTGAGCCATATAATGGAATTGATTGGGAAAATATTTTGTCTTATTCCAAGCATTGTAGTGTAAATTCTATATTTGCCAATGTGGTGTTAAAATTGCCAAAAGAAAAGCTTGCGCAAAACGAAGTTGTTTCAAGGCTTTTTAAAATAAAAAATATGGAATTGCTTATTGATGGTAATTTGCATTACGAAGTGGAAAAGGTTATTGCAGAATTTGACAAGCTTAAAATCAGAAATTTGCCGCTTAAAGGATATTTTATGAAAAACGAGTATCCGCAATCTGATTTTCGTTCTGTTTGTGATTTTGATATTCTTTTTGATAAAAATGACCTTGAAAAGCTATATCAGGCTTTTGAAAATCTCGGCTATGAATTTGTTAGCAACGACGGCTCTCAATATCACTTTCAAAAAAAGCCGTATATGTATATCGAAATGCATTCAACGCTTACATATGAAAATGATGAGTATTCTATACTTGGTAATGCATTTGACCGTGCTAAAAAGCGAAATGAATATGAATATTCATATGAAATGATTCCTGAGGATTATTATATTTTTATGCTTGTACACGCTTCGCATCATTACAGAACAGGCGGTATGGGTATAAGAATGGTGCTTGATGAGTATGTTTATTATAAAAACCATTGTAAAACTTTTGATTTTGACTATCTTAATAAACAGCTTAAAGCCGTTAATCTTACGATATTTGAAAAAAAGCTCAGACAGCTTGCGTTTGATTGGTTTGAAACACCTAATCCAAAGCTTACTTTTAATAATTTTGAAACATACATATTACTTAGTGCAGTAATTGGCAGGCTTGATGTTTCAATAGCAGTTTATTCTGCAACTGAAATTATGAAGTCAAAAAAAGAGGGTAAAAAAAGCTCAAAGTTTGCTTTTTTAATTACTAGTATTTTCCCAAGCAGAAAGAGTCTTAGCTATAAATACCCTTATCTTGAAAAGTTCCCTGTTTTGTTGCCTGTCGCTTGGGTATCAAGATGGTGGCACAGATTTTTTGTTCAAAAAAATGTCAACATAAAAAGAGGCATAACAAACAGAATGTCATATACTAATGATGATATATCCTATTTGCAAAATTTAATGGAAGAAGTAGGTTTTTCGGATTTGCAGTAGTTTTTTTGAGTAAGGTAATAAACAGCTTCTTTGATGATGCAAACTTGTTTTTGCACAGCAAACCATATTGAGTTTTATAATTTTAGATTTTAAAGAATAAAAAAGAGCATACGGTCAATGATGATCGTATGCTCTTTAATGTTATTGTATATATAATTTATGAAAATTCTTTTTTTACAGAACGAACAAAAAGCTTGCTGAGTGATTCGTTAATACTCTGATTTTCAAAAAGAACATTGTAAACACTTTCAACAATCGGTAAGTCTACATTATTTTCTTTGCCAAGCTTTAAAAGTGCCTTTGATGTCATAACACCTTCAGCAAGTTTTTCAAACTTAATGCCTTTAGCTAAATTCTCGCCATACTTTCTGTTGTGACTCCAAGGGGAGAAGAGAGTAGCTTCGTAGTCACCAAGATGACAAAGACCGTAAGCACTCATTTCGTTACCGCCAAGTGCGGCAATAAGTCTTGAAATTTCTCTTGTGCCTCTTGCCATAAGTGCGCCTTTAAGAGAAGTATAGTTAAGTCCGTCAAGAATACCTGCGGCAATTCCTATAACATTTTTAGCAGCGGCACCAATTTCGCTACCAATAAGGTCGGTACCAAGGTAAAAACGGATAAGTTCGCTGTTAAGTTCGCTTACAAGTTTTTCTTTAACTTCCTGATTATTACTGTCAATTACCATACAGTTAGGAATACCCTTAACATAATCCTGAGGATGTCCCGGACCTACCCAAACGGCAATAGGTGTTTTGCTTTCATCAACAAAATCACCAACAACCTGACTTAATCTTTGACCTGTTGTGGCCTCTACACCTTTCATACATAGCACAAAAGTTTTGCCCTCAAGATTATTCTTTGCAATATCAGCCATATATGAGCGAAGGTGCTGTGATGAAATAGAAATTACAATAACCTCCGCACGCTCTACAGCATAAGCAAGGTTGTCAGTTACCTCTATTGAATCAGGGAATGAAAGATAGTCGTTTTTATGAGTAGTTTTTAATTGTATAAATTCGGGAGCGTCAGAAAGTCCACAAGACACAACGCTGTGACCGATTTTGTCAAGATACCAAGCTATGCAGCTGCCCCAGCGGCCGCAACCTAAAACAGATATGTTCATTGTATGCTCCTGTGTGTTAGTTATGATATGAAACAGGTGTTACCTGTTATGTTTACATTTGATTTAAGAATTTGTTTAAGATTTATAATTGTTTTTAAAAATAAAAATCCCGCCCGACCGTATGATTTGAATAATAACCTGCCTACGAGATAGCAGGTGGGTGCCCACCTTTAAGCATCAGGCTCCCTTCTTCCGGGTACGGGAGGTCTGCACACAGCTTAAAGAGTTAAGCTCCCGATTTAAAAGTTGTAGGGTTATTTTAAAATCATTCGCGAATCGGGCAGGAAAAAGACTAAAATATGTCTAACCTGAATTATTTTATTTATAATTATAAAGTGTAGGGAATATAAAAGACTTAAAATTAATTTTAATCATCGTAAAATCCGTCATTATACTGTTTTTCAAATATAGCGGCGATTTTTTCAAGCTTTTCGTCATCTTCAATTTCAGCAAGCTCTTCTTCACCGTCAATCTCCTGAACCTCGAAAATATAATATTCACCAGGATCATTTACAGCATCTGCAGGATTTTCATAATAAGGGAAGAGAACATAAAACTTACCGTCATCATTTTCGATAATATCTAAAATTTCAAATTCAATTTCGTCCCCATCATCACTTATAAGGGTTATTAAATCCGGAGTATATTCATCAGCCATTTTAACTCCTCCTTTTCTACAAGACTATTTTACAATGTTTTAAGCTGTAAGTCAAGCGTTTTGGAAATTTATAAAAGAATTAGTAAATATATATAAAAGTACAAATATTTGTAAAAAAAGTGTTGACAATATACAAATGGTATGGTATAGTATTAACAAGCTAAAGTATAGCTTAATTTTAATTTTGATTACGACATCCTTTCTATGTGCTTGATTACTCCATAAAATTACCTAAAAACCGACGGCTGCATACCGTCGGTTTTTACGTTAATGCCGTAAATTATTAATGTTTTGAAATAAATATTGAAAATATTTTTAAAAAGCCTTATAATATCTGCGATATAATGAGAAAACTATACTATATTATTTGGAGGAGCTGAGGTATGATACCATTTAAAAAGCTTCCGCCACAGTTTCAGTGTGAGGAAGTTAAACAGTATTATGATATACTTTGTAGCAAAAAATATAGCTTAGCTTTAAAAAGAGTGACAGATATTATTATTTCATTTATATTGCTTATTATACTTATTATTCCTATTGTAATTATTTCAATTCTTGTAAAGGCTACCTCGGATGGTCCGGTATTTTACAGACAGGAAAGAGTTACAACCTATGGTAAAAAGTTTAAGATTTTTAAATTCAGAACAATGATAACCGGTGCCGATAAAATTGGCTCGCTTGTTACAACTAATGAAGACAGCAGAGTTACAAAAATTGGAAAAATTCTCAGAAAATATCGTCTTGATGAATTACCACAGGTGTTTAATGTTCTTTCAGGCTCAATGAGTATTGTCGGAACTCGTCCTGAGGTTCAAAAGTATGTTGATGCTTATACTCCTGAGTATTATGCAACCTTACTTATGCCTGCCGGAATAACCTCGCTTGCTTCTATTATGTATAAGGACGAGGAAAAGCTGCTTAGCGGTGAAGATGATGTTGATTCGGTTTATATCAATAAAATCCTTCCCGAAAAGATGAAATATAATCTTATGTATATTAAAAGCTTTGGTTTCAGAGCTGACATTAAATTAATGCTCAAGACAATTAAAGAGGTATTTTGATTTTTAATCAAAATGGTGATTTTATATGACTTATATAAAAGAAAAGCTTAATGATACAGCTTTGTTTCGACAACTGTATATTATTGATTTGTTTTTTTGTTATGTATCGTTTTTACAGATACCGGCATATTTCTTTCTTGTTTTTTTGTTTTGCTGGGGTGTATATCTTGTAAAAAAAAGCCTTATAGAAAACCATACTATTTTAAAGCTTAGATTTGGCTTGTGGATAGGTGCATTTCTTGCTTTTTCCTGTTTATCTATTTTAATTAATTTTACATTTACACTTTTTTACAGCGTATTAATGCTGTTTCATGTTGCCATATGTTTTTTTGTTTTTTATGGAATGCACACGGAGAAGGATTTTGACTTTAAATCAGAGCTTTTTTCGGTAGCACGACTAATAGTTTATATTTCTACCATTGCAAATATAATCGGTATGATTTGTCTTATGGCAGGTATTAGATTTGAATGGTTTTGGATTAAATTTACTATTTATGAAAACAGATTTACAGGTGTATTTTTTAATCCGAATATACTTGGGTTTATTTCGGTAGTAGCACTTGTGTGCTGTCATATGCTATACAAAAAAGACTTACTCAAAAGCGTAAAAGAGCCCAGAGTCAGCATTATTTGGCTGGTGGCTTGTGTTGCAACAAATTTGTTTTCGCTTATGCTTTGCGATTCAAATGCATCAATGGTGCTTGCGTTGGGATACATTATAGTGTATACAGTCTATGTGTTTTTTGCCGATAAAACAGGAATTTCAAAACCTGAAAAAAGTGTTTCAAAGTCAAAAATCTTTGTTAAAATAGTTTCGATTGTTTTAGTTGGTTCATTTTTAATCGGTACAGCTTTTATGTTCAGAGTAATATGTCAGGAAGGCTTTGCAATTGTGTTTTCAAAAACACCATCTATTGTAGAAATACTTTCAGGCGATACTTCAAAACAAATTGAAGAAGACAAGAACAAAAAGCCATCTGTAAAAGAAGATAAGAAAAGCGATGAAATAACATTTAGCCACGAAAATACAAATATAGACAGCGGTAGATTTAAGCTGTGGAAGGAATCAATTAACCTGTTTAAAATTTCACCTATCATAGGAATTGCAAACGGAAATATCGTTCTTTATAGCGAAGAATATGCAAATGGTACACTTAGTTTTTCGTATCATAAAAGTGATTTGCATAACGGCTTCCTTACAATTCTTGTGTCAACAGGTATAATCGGATTTTTATTATTCTGTATTTTTGGGTTCCGCTTTGCAAAGCATGCCGCACAGCACTTGTTTTTGCAAAAGAAAACATTCAGAAACGATGTTTATCCATGTCTTTTTTCGTTCCTGTTTGCATATCTGTTTTATGCAATGTTTGAAAAAGCTTTGTTGTACGATATATCATTTATGGTTATGTGGTTTTGGTTGATGATGGGGTATACAAGCTGCTATATTGCAAAATTTGAACCTATGCTTGAATCACAGTATCTTTTCCATAAAAAACGACTTACAAGAACATTGCTCTGATGCTTGTATATTTAATAAATTTGAGTTATAATAACCGTAGGTGAATTTATCATCTGCGGTTATTTTTATTGTGTTTTTAATATTTTGTATGCAATATATGTTTTTACAAAGGATTGATTTTATGAATTATGGGTTTGTTAAGGTTGCATCGGCAACTCCTGTAATCAGGGTAGCTGACTGCGAATCTAATGCCAATAATATAATTACTCAGATAAACGAGGCTTATTCAAAGGGAGCTGTTCTTGTAAACTTTCCTGAGCTTTGCGTTACAGGCTACACCTGCTCGGACTTGTTTTTACAAAAGACATTGATTGATTCTGCTGAAAATGCAGTGAAAAAAATTATGGATGAAACCAAAGCGTTGGAAATTATTGCAATTGTTGGTGTTCCTGTACCTGTACGACATTCGCTCTATAATTGTGCGGTTGTAATATATAAAGGCGAAATTTTAGGTATAGTTCCAAAGGTTAATATTCCTGATTATGCTGAATATAATGAAATGCGTTATTTTTCAAGTGGTAAGGCTTTAAATGAGAATATAACATATGCTGAGTGTGAAAATATCCCGTTTTCAGACAATATAATTTTTGAGTGTAAATCTATGCCGGAGCTTTGTTTTGGTGTTGAAGTGTGCGAAGATTTATGGGTAGCTCAATCACCATCTGTTAATCTTGCACTTAGCGGTGCAACTATTATCTGCAATAATTCTGCATCGGGCGAAGCGGTAAGCAAAGAAAATTATCGTCGTGACCTTGTTAAGATGCAGAGCGGTAAGTTGTGCTGTGCCTATGTTTATTCGGATTCAGGTTTTGGCGAAAGTACAACAGATATGGTTTTTTCGGCTCATAATATAATTAGCGAAAATTATGCAGTTTTAGCAGAAACTGAGCGTTTTTCAACGGGATTAACATATGCTGAAATAGATGTGCAAAAACTGATTAGCGAAAGAAAAAGAAATAATCTGTTTATTCATAATATTGATAACAGAGCTAAAATAATAGAATTTAATATGCACATAAAGCATACAAAGCTTGAAAGATGTATCAATCCTTTGCCGTTTATTCCTATAGATAAATATGAGCTTGCTAAGCGTTGTGAAAATATTTTAAATATTCAGGCTACAGGTCTTGCTACAAGACTTGCACATACCGGTATTCGCAATGTAGTATTGGGTTTATCGGGTGGACTTGACAGTACACTTGCACTTATTGTTTGTGTTTATGCTTTTGATATGCTCGGTATTGACAGAAAAAATATTCATACAGTAACTATGCCGTGCTTTGGCACAACTAAACGCACAAAATCAAATGCAGAAAAGTTGGCACTGGCTTACGGTGTTTCTTTTGAAGAAATAAACATAACAGCTTCTGTCCGTCAGCATTTTGTCGATATTGGGCACGATGAAAGCGTTACAAATGTTACTTACGAAAATTCACAGGCAAGAGAGCGTACTCAGATTTTAATGGATTTATCCAATAAATACAGCGGTCTTGTTATTGGTACAGGTGATTTGTCTGAGCTTGCTTTAGGTTGGGCAACATATAACGGCGACCATATGAGTATGTATGCAGTAAATGCTTCTGTTCCTAAAACTCTTGTGCGTCATCTTACAGCTTATGAGGCAGATAAGGCAGAGGGAGAGCTTAAAGCGGTGCTTTGCGATGTTCTAAATACACCTGTTAGTCCCGAGCTTCTTCCGCCTGATAAGAATGGTGAAATCGCTCAAAAAACAGAGGATTTGGTTGGTCCGTATGAGCTTCACGACTTTTTCCTTTATTATTTGGTACGCTTTGGCTTTACTCCGTGTAAAATATATTACCTTGCAAAGGTTGCGTTTAAAGGCGTGTACGATAACATGGTAATTAAAAAATGGCTTACTGTGTTTGTTAAAAGATTTTTTACTCAGCAATTTAAGCGTTCTTGTATGCCTGATGGTCCAAAGATTGGTACTGTTACTCTTTCGCCTCGTTCAGATTGGAAAATGCCGAGTGATGCGGCTGTTAGAGTATGGCTTGATGATTTAAAGAACGCTGAAGATTAATTTACGGTGATTTTATGAAGCTATTTATTAAGCGTGATACATCAACAAAATTATCGGGCTTTAATGTTTTTGACGAGCTTGCAAGGCTAAAATATACAGTTCATTATAAAAAATCAGGTTCCGTTACAAAGCTGTGTATTGAAGATACAAATAACTGTCAGCTTGGCGTAATACGCAGAATAAAGGTTTCGGGTGTATGTGTATATTTAATTTCATTTAAAGGAAAGGGAAGTATAAGTACACTTATAAATTGTAATAAAGATAATTTTATGTGTTTGTTATACGGAACAAATTGGCGTATATGCGGCGATATACGAACGAAGAATTTCAGTATAATTGATGTTGACAAAACTGCAATTGCAATGCAAAAGAGAATATTTTCAAACTCAACTGCCGCATATGAGTTAAATATAAAGAGTAAAGAAAACGAGCTTGCTGCTTTAGCGGTTGCCGTATGCATAAATCTTATAAATACAGTTGACAATTTTGCAACGCAGGCGGTATAATTAATAGATAATCATTTAACTTTATTATATAAGTTTCAAATTTAAGAATATTTGCACTAACTGCATTTGTTGTAGTTAGTATTATAAAGGGAGGAAATATTATGGATAAATTGTTACAGCTTTTAAGCACAAATTCCGGTTTTACAACAGCAGAACTTGCCACAATGCTTGGCGAGCCTGAGGACTATATAAAAGCCCAGATAAAAGAGTATGAAACAAAGGGTATTATTAAGGGTTATCAGGCAGTTGTGAATTGGGATGAGGTTGAAAACAGTTATGTTGAGGCTCTTATTGAGCTAAAGGTTTCTCCCAAAAAAGAAACAGGCTTTGACGAAATGGCTCAAAAATGTATGGATTTTGAAGAAGTAGAGTCTGTATACTTAATGGCAGGCGGATATGATCTTGCTCTTATTGTAAGAGGAGAAAATATTCAAAGCGTTGCTATGTTCGTTGCCAAAAAGCTTTCTACAATGGACGGTGTTTTGGCAACAGCTACTCATTTTATGTTGCGTCGATATAAAGACAGAGGTATGTGTCTTACTGATTTTGAATGTAACAAGGACGGGAGGAGCTTAATCCTGTGATTGATTATAATAATTTTTTAAATCAAAATATAAAAACGATTAAGCCATCGGGCATCAGAAAGTTTTTTGATATAGCTAACGAGATGGACGATGTTATTTCATTAAGCGTTGGAGAGCCTGATTTTCAAACACCATGGCATATTCGTGATGAGGGTATAAAGACTCTTGAAAAAGGAAAAACCTGGTACTCGCCTAATCGTGGCTTTGCAGAGCTTACAAAAGAGATTTCCGATTATTACAATCGTCGTTATTCTCTTTATTATGACGATAAAACTCAGGTGCTTGTTACTGTTGGTGGTAGTGAGGCAATTGACCTTGCTTTTCGTACACTTGTAGAAAAAGGTGACGAGGTTATTATTCCTGAGCCTTCTTTTGTGTGTTATCAACCACTTACCGTAATGGCAGGCGGCGTTCCTGTTATTATAAACACAAGAAATGAGGATCAATTCAGATTAAAAGCTGAAGATTTGGAAAATGCAATCACCGATAAAACTAAGCTTGTAGTTCTTCCGTTTCCTAATAATCCTACCGGTGCAATTATGGAAAAAGACGATCTCAAAGCAATTGCAGAGGTAATAAAAAAGCATAATTTATTTGTGCTTTCAGATGAAATTTATTCCGAGCTTACATATGGCAAAAGAAATCATATTTCTATTGCATCTATAGATGGAATGTATGAGCGTACAGTTGTTATTAACGGCTTTTCAAAGTCATATGCAATGACCGGTTGGCGACTTGGTTATGCTTTAGGTCCTGCACCTGTTATTGCTCAAATGACAAAGCTACATCAGTATGGCATTATGTCTGCTCCTACAACTGCTCAGTATGCAGCAATTGAGGCGTTAAGAAACGGCGATGGCGATGTTCAAAAAATGCGTGATACCTACGATATGCGTAGAAGACTTGTTGTAGATGGTTTTAATGCAATGGGGCTTACCTGCTTTGAGCCTTTAGGAGCTTTTTATGTGTTCCCGTGCATTAAAAGTACAGGTCTTACTTCAGAGGAGTTTTGTACAAGACTTATTATGGAAAAGCATATTGCTGTTGTTCCGGGTACAGCTTTTGGCGAATGTGGTGAAGGCTTTGTAAGAGTATCTTATTCTTATTCGCTTAATCATTTAAAGCTAGCTCTTGAAAGAATTGGTGAATTTTTGGAGGAGCTTAATAATGGAAATTAAAGTACTTGCTCCGGCTAAAATTAATTTAACTCTTGATGTTGTCGGCAAACGACCTGACGGTTATCATAATATTGAAACAATTATGCAGGCTGTTGACCTTTACGATGTTGTAACTGTGTCTGATAACGACAGTGGTAAAGTAACAATTTCGTGTAATTACGAGGGTGTGCCTTGTAATGACTCAAATATTTGTGCAAAGGCGGCATACAGATTTTTTGACTATTGCAAAATGGATGTCAACGGTGTTCATATTGATATTAATAAAAAAATCCCTACTCAGGCAGGACTTGCCGGCGGCAGTAGCGACGGTGCGGCAACGCTGGTAGGGCTAAATTTGCTTTTTAATACAAAGCTTACTATGACAGAGATGCACTCAATAGCTGAAAAAATCGGTGCAGATGTTCCGTTTTGCCTTGAAGGAGGCACAAAACTTGCAACCGGCACAGGTACAGATTTAGAAGATGTTGCTTCATTCTCACGCTGTCATATAGTTATTTGTAAGCCTGATACTGTTAGTGTTTCAACTGCTGAGGCTTATAAAAAGGTTGACGCATTACCCCCTCATTTATCATATACAGATGAGATGGTAAAGCAATTATACAGCAGAGATATTTATAGAATTACAACTACCTTATACAATGATTTTGAGCTTGCTTTGCAAATACCTGAGGTGAACGAGGTTAAAAAAACTATGCTCGATGAAAAAGCCTTAGGTGCAGGAATGAGCGGTTCGGGTTCGGCAGTTTTTGCAGTATTTTTGTCTGAGGAAAAGGCAGAAAAATGCGTTAAAAAGCTTAAAGAAACTTATAACGAAGTATTTTTGTGTAAGCCTGTTAAAGACGGCTGTAAGGTTGAGGAATAATATTTCTTTAACTGAAATTTTAATTTTTGAATTTGAATAACAAAAACAAAACCTGTCCATAATCTCGGTGAGAAAGGACAGGTTATTTTTTATGAAAATGTTTATTAAATCCGCTTGTATTGCATTTGTACTTACTGTAATTTATTCGCTTATTCCGTTTCAGGCTCAGTGCCAAAGCATATCTGACGAGGTGTTCAGACTTCATATTCTTGCAAATTCCGATAGTGAACAGGACCAAAAGCTGAAACTGAAAGTAAGAGATAAGGTGCTGTTATATACAGAAGATTTATTTAAAAATGCAAAGAGTTTAGAGGAAGCCGAAAAAGTTGTAGCCGATAATATTGAGCAAATCTGCAATGTAGCATATAGCGAAGTACTTAATAACGGCTACGATTACACCGTAAATGCAGAAATTACAAATATGTATTTTACTACAAGATATTATGAGGATTATACAATGCCGTCAGGAATGTATGATGCTTTGCGTATTACAATAGGCAAAGGGCAGGGACAAAACTGGTGGTGTGTAATGTATCCGTCAATTTGCATTTCAGCCGCAGGAGAAAAAGATGAAAAAGCGAAAGAGGTTTTAGATGAAACCCAATACAATATAGTAAGAAATGAAAAGCTTGAATATAAATTTAAAATAGTTGAGATTTTTGAAAAAATCTGCTCCGTATTTTCTTGAGTTTTATGTGGAGATGATTTTGTTCAGATGAATAGAGCATATAAGACATTCGCTCACTTCAAGCTCAGTTGCCGCCGCCATTGCGGATTTATACAGCTCAAGTTGCTTTGAATACAGATTAACAAGTGTATCTGGTTCTTTTATTCTGTCAGTTTTGTAATCGACAATTATAAGCTTTCCGTTTTCTACAAAGGCAAGGTCAACTGCACCCTGAATAATTATTTCTGCATCGGTTTCTATATTTTTAAAGTCGTCGTAAATTTGCGACGGCTTTATTTTTGATATAAATTGTTCCTCTCTAAGTACCATAGGTGAGTTAATAACTCTTGTAAAAAGCTCATTTTGTAAAAGCTCGGATAGCTTGTAGGAATCAATATATTCAGCCTGTTTTTGCGAAAGAACGCCTTTTTTAACAAGTCTGTCTATTTCATTACTTATGTTTTTTCTTGCCAATGAAAAATCGCAGTGCTGTAAAAATCTGTGGTGTGCTGTACCTCGTTCAACAGCCGTAGAATCCTTTGTACTTAAAAATGCAGGCTTTGCGAGTATTTTATCAAAATGATTACTGCCGGAGTTGTGCGCAATTTCAGATGCACTTACCTTTTGGGGCAGATTCATTATGGCTGAGTTTTTGTATTTAAAGTTTATTCTTTCTAAAAATACAGATAAATAATCATTTTCAATCATAATATCTGTAGCTGTCAAATCAATGCTTTCGCCTGAGCTGTCGGCAGTAACTGCAAGCATATCAGGCTTATCAATTATATCAAGATGCCAGTTTACCGTTTCGTCATCAAAAGGAAAAAGTGCAGACTCTCCGTTTAACTTCATTCGTAGACTGTTCATAGACGGATGAACAAGAGCACAAAGGCAAAGCCAGTCTGAAATACTTGTGCATCTTACAACAGTATAAGGTTCAATAATTTTGCCAAAAACAATTTTGGAGCTGAGCTTTGAAAGATACTTATCAATGTCCTTTTGTGAGGATACAGCAATAAGCTTTTCTTTTGCTCGTGTAAGTGCTACATAAAGAACTCTTAATTCCTCGGCAACCAAACTTTGCTCCATTTCAATGCCCACCGCAAGCCGTGGCAGGGTGTTGTATCTGCAAAAATCAACCTTTCTTTTTATACCAAGTCCTGATTTGCTGTCGATAAGAATGTCATCTCTTAAATCAGTTTTGTTAAATAGATGAGCTGTGTCAGCCAAAAAGCATACGGGAAATTCAAGTCCCTTTGATGCGTGAATACTTAGTACTCTAACGCTGTTCAGGGTTTCGCCATCTGTACCTGATGACGCAGGTAATTCAGTTTTGTTTTCAATAAGCTTGTCTATATATGAAATAAATTCTGACAAGCTTTTGTATCCGTTTGAGCTGAAAGAACGAGCGTATTCTCTTAATAGATTAAGGTTTTTAGTCGGATTTATACCACCCTTAACAGCGGCAGTAATTGCAGAAAAGCTTGTGGTTTCGTAAATTTTACCAATAAGCTTGTCAACATCTGAGGTGTATGAAAAGGTTCTGAGCATTGCAATTTCATTAAGAAAGTCAGATGCTTTTTTATTGGTTTCCGAAAAGCTTTTAACGGATGAATAAAGATTTGAATATCTGTCATTGGCACGGATTTGTGCAAGCTCGTCAGGTGTAAAACCATAGATAGGGCTACACATAACCGACAGCAAAGGAATATCAAGTGTCGGATTATCAATTACCCTAAGCAGGTTCAGTACAATTTTTATTTCGGTTGCTTCAAAACAGTTTTCTTTGTTTTCGCTGTATGCAGGAATACCGCAGGCGTTTAATGTGTTTACAAAGGTTAGTGCTTTCTTTTTTGGAGAGCGAAGAATTATTGCAAAGTCGCCATAGGTTGCTTTTCGCATAAGCTCTCCGTCTTTTACAAGGAATCCGTCAGAAATCATCTTGTGAATTTTTTGTGCAATGTAAAGAGCCTCGGTGTAGGTAGGGTCAAAATCAGGAAAAGCATTTTTATCAATAATAGCAAGCTCAAAATCACAGCTGTTTGATTCAGGGTAGCTTGCACCTACATTTAGCTTTTCGTCATTTGTATAATCCATTTGAGCGGCTTGCTTGCTCATAAGATTTTTAAATATAAAGTTTACGGTATTGCATACTTCCTTACGACTTCTGAAATTCTTATCAAGAATTATAGTTGCCGGATAAACAGGACAGCTTTTGTCAAATCTGTTGTACTCATCTTTACGCTTTATAAAAATTTCGGGCTTGGCTTGACGAAAGCCATAAATACTTTGCTTTACATCACCTACAACAAATAAGTTTTGTTCTTTGTTGCTGACACATTTAAAAATAAGGTCCTGAACATCATTTACATCCTGAAATTCGTCAACCATAACAAAATCATATCGTTTGGCAATTTCTTCAGCCTGTGCAGTTTTTGCGTATCCGTTGCTATCGGGTGTAGCAAGAAGCTTAACAGTAAGCGACTCAATATCGGCAAAAGAAAGTATGTTTTTCTTTGTTTTGAGTGCAGTAAAGCTTTCTATATAAGCTCTTACAACATCGAATAATGTTTTAACAAGATTTTGCAACTGTGATATTTCGCCTTTGGCTTCAGTTTCATTCCACGAAAAATATCCCTGCAAATCTTTAATAGTTGTTTTTACCTCATCACGATTTTCTGCAACAGCAATTTTTATAGGATGTTCCTTGTAACCTCTTGGTGCGTTAAGTCTGCCTACTGTAAAAGACAAAATATGATTGGAAATTTCGTCCCAGCTTTCGCCCAAAAGCTTTTTTTGCAAGGTCGCTAAAAATACATTGTCACCCTCAAAGAGTGGTAGCAAAGCAGATTGAAGCTTTTCATCCTCGCAGAGTAATTTTAATGAATTTTCAGTTAGATTTACTGCGTGGGCTACTGCTGTTTGGGTGTAGTCAATCAAAATTTTACCCCAGATTGTTTTTGCTATTGGAATATCACCGTAATTATCAAGCATATCATCAAGCCATTTATCAGGGAAAGGCTGAGTAGATAAAAATTCGCAGATTTTAAGAACAGTTTCTCTTAGTTTTATATCTCCGCCTTTGCTCGAAAAAGCATCGGCAAGTCTTGAAAAACTACCGTCATCGTCAGCGTAAAATTTTTCAAAGGTCAAATCAAGTGCCTGTGAACGCAAAATACCAAGCTCACCTTCATCGGCTAATCTGAAATCTCTTGAAATATCGAGTATATGAAAATACTCTCGCACAATTTCACTGCAAAAGCTGTCTATGGTAGAAATGCTTGCGTTATATAAAAGCTGTTTTTGTTTTAAAAGCTGAGTGTTATATGGGTCATCTGCAAGGAGAGAGGAAAGAGCGGCTGAAATTCTTTGTTTCATCTCAGCGGCAGCGGCACGGGTAAAAGTAACAATTAAAAGGCGGTCAACATCAATAGGATTGTTTTCTCTTGTAATTAAGTTTATAACTCGTTCAACAAGAACAGCGGTTTTGCCTGAGCCTGCCGCCGCAGAAACAAGTACCGAGCCGTCAGTTGCATAAATAGCATTGCTTTGTTGTTCAGTCCATTGTCTGCCCATTAATTTAACCCTCCTTCATTGTCAATTTTTTCGTATACTTCATCATTTTTTAATTCAAATGTATTTCTTGGTGTGCTTTTTCTGTAAGCACAAACGCTGTCGTATGGGCAATATTCACACGCATCAGTTGCTCCACTTGTGGGTGAAGCTTGAATCTGACCGTTATAAAGGCAATTGCCCATTTCAATTATATTTTTATCAAGCTTTGTAAATATTTTGCCAAATTGCTCAAGTGTTGCAAGTGAGGAGTCGCCAACAGGTGTGTCAGCTTTGATTTTTACAGGAATATATGTTGCGACCTCGGTTTTATCCATACCCTTTACAACATCAATATCATCAAGTAAAAGTCCGTTCATTTTAAGACTTTTGTCAAGCTCTTTTTCGATTTGCTCAGCGGTTATATCCTTGTCGGCTGAGATTATCGGAGTTGTTGCAGGCATATACAAAATTCCTGCCGGTATAATATCGCCGTAACGATTAGTGCCGTTTAATTGAGTGCTGTAAAGATAAATAAGCATCTGCATATTAAGTCCGTAGAGAATATCGGAAAGCTTAAATTTTTTACTGCCTGTTTTATAGTCTACAACTCTTAAATAGGTTATGCCGTTTTTTTTCATAATGTCTACACGGTCAACGCTACCGCAGATTGCTATATTTTGACCGGTTGGAAGCTTTACTGTATAAGCAGGAATGTCGTTGCCGATATTTAATTCGCAATCAGCTACCTCAAAATCGCTTTGCGAAAGCTCCTTTGCAATGTGCTTTACAAGTGCGGTTGCATTTTGTTTAAGCACAGAAAGCTTATATAAAAATGCATTTGTTTTGCTTTCTGCTCCGCCAAAATATTGCTCAATATAGATGTCGATATTTTCTTTTACAAATTTTTCAATATCTTCATCTGTCATCGCAGAATAAGAGTTTTTATCGTATTTTGTAAAAAATTTTTCAAGCAGATAATGAACCAGAGTACCGTATTCCATTGGATTAATTTCAGCTCTCATTCTCTCACGAACTCTTAAACCGTAATTACAAAAATAAGCAAAACGGCAAAGGCTGAATTTTTCAACCTGCGATGCAGAAATTCTCAAATTTTCTCCAAATAATAAAGTTGCATTTTGCGTGTCATTAATAACAAAATCATCGCCATCAATCGCACGCAAAACAGAGTTAATCTTACTGCTGTATTTTGGGTTTTTATCAAAATAATCGGTTAAGCTTTTAAGTCCGTTTTTGTTTTGAGAAAAAGCTCTTGCACATTCCTCAAACGCAGGAAGCTCTGCCCACATAGAGTTGAGCGGCGAAAGATAATCTGCATTGTCAAGGGTAATTATTTCAGGATAGATTTTTACAATCTCAGAAATAATTGCAGATGGTAAAAATCCGTTGCCAAGTAAATCTGCATTTGGGAAAGAAGCGTAAATTTTATGAGAAGCAGAGGTCATACAGCAGTATGCCATAAAGGTTTCCAAATCTGCAAGCTCGCTAAAGCTCTCACCAAAAACTACCTCGTTATTTGCAAGTGTTTTAAGCTCAAACTGTGAAAAAATTCCTGATGAGTGAGGCGTAGCAGGGAACACCCCGTCAGTACAACCAATCAAAAAAGATGCTTTTTGTTTTGAAAGTCGTACTCTTTGTGCGGTGGTAACGGTAACGCTGTCTAAGGTTTGCGGAATATCAGATAGCTTTAAATTTGCAATTTGTAACGACAAAAGCTCATAATACCTTTTAAGTGTCAAATAGCTTTCTCCAATTACGGCAACGGTTTTATCCATAACCTCCATAAGCATATTCCAAATTCGTATTTGCTCCGCTGCAAGTGTAGCTTCGCTGTTATGCTCAAGAATATCGTACATTTCTTGCAGAGATTCGGGAACACCCAAGGTGCATAAAAGCTTATATAACAGCTTGGTTATTTCTTTGCCGTTTTTGTTTTTGCATAAATTTTTAAATTCGATTAAAGGTTCAATTACACCTTTTCTTACCTTTTCAACAATTGCAAGCTCGTCAGAGTCGCTTTGAGAAAAGCTTTCCGAAAAGCCTTTAGGATTATTGATAAACTCAGATTTAAAAGCAGAGTTATTTACATTCCAAACATATAAGTAATTTTCAAATGTATTGATTTCATCTTCGGTGGTACGGGTTAATCCTGTTTTTAGCAGAGAAAGTACATCATCACGCTCAAAGTCATCAAGTATTATTTTAAAGATTGACGCTACAAAGCGGATAACCGGCTTTACCTCAATATCTTTTTCGGAGTCCATAAAATATGGTATTTCATATTTTTCCAGAATTGTATCAATAATACCCCTGTAAGGGTTAGTATCGTGACAAATAATACTTATATCTGAATATAGATAATCTTCTTGTGTTATAAGCTTTTTTATCTGTCTTGCAACAAATTCACATTCGCTGTATGAGTCAGTTGCAGAAAATAGTGTAATGTTTTTAGGATTTACTTCGGAAGCGTCAAAATCATTTCTGAAAATTCCGCTTTCAAGTAAGCTAAGCTCATTATTTGAAAATCGCTTGTTTTCGGTTAGTGTAACAGGTGACTTGATTTCTATAAAGTCACGCTTTGCAATTTCTTTTAATAATTTATATGTTTTATGTGAGGTAGCAAAAACTTCTTCATTTCCGTTTGATAGTGGGTCTAAAGTAAGAGAAATATAGCTACTGTCGCTTTGGTTAAGTAAAAGTCTTAAAACCTTTAGCTGTGCAAGTGTAAAACCACTGAACGAATCAACAAATATAGTAAAATTCTTAAATAAGTTATTTTCTGATAGAATATTAAAAACTCTTTCAAGGTCATCAAGCGGGTCAATATAGCTTTGCGAAATCAACGCTTCGTAGGTATCAAGAACTAATGCAGTTTCTGTAAGCTTAGAGCAAAGTGTAGGGTCATCAACCTTAAAAGCACTCTCTCGGAGTATGTCGGGGGTAACACCGCTTTTTTTGCAATCAATCAAAGTCTGTAACATAAGCTCAGACATACTTTTGTTATTTTTTGTTTTGAGCAAATCCAGCTTTTCGGTAAGCTGTTCTAGTGCCAAACTCATAATAACGGCTCTTGTGCCATCATCAATAACATTTACAGGTGTATTACCTGTTTGTTCAAAAACATATCTGCAAAGCTTTGAAAAGCCTGCTACGAGTACATTTCTTGATTTTTTTGCTCCAAGAATTTCAAGCAAATCCTTTTCCGTTTGAAAAGTGCTTTGGTCAGGTACAAGAAACAAAAGTGGAGTTTCGGCATTTTCAGATAGCTTACTAAGCTTTTCATAAATCAGCGTAGTTTTACCTGTTCCGCTTTTTCCAAGTATAAATTTAATCATATAATTCTCCGTGTTGCGTTTATTATTAGTAAATAAATGACTTATTAGTTTGTAGCTTCTGTATAATAATACTATCACTTTTTTTGCTTGGATTCAATAAAATAAAAAAATTAAATTACCTATTGACAATTTGGAAAAGCGTGGTATACTAGTCTTGTAGTTAATTAGTTGAGTAATTAACCGATTGAGTGAAGGAGGTACATTAATGAATATTAATACCGGCATTGATAAACCTATCTTTCAACAAATTAAAGAGGGAATAGAAGACGCTATCCTATCAGGTGCTTTTCCTGAGGGAACGCAAATTCCGTCGATAACTGAATTTTCAGTAAAGTATCAGATTAACCCTGCTACTGCATTAAAAGGAATTAATCTGTTGGTTGAAGATAATATCGTGTTTAAAAAGAGAGGCGTAGGTATGTTTGTTAATCAAGGAGCTGTAAATAAGCTTATGGAAAACAGAAAAAATGATTTTTTTGAAAAATATGTGTCATCACTTGTTGATGAAGCTAAACGACTTAACATTTCAGCAGATGATATTAAGGCAATGATTGAAAGGGGTTATAAAAATGAGTATTGAGATTAGAAATTTAGTTAAAACATTCGGTAAAAACAACGCACTTAACAATGTGTCACTTAAATTTGAAGATAACCAAATTTACGGATTGCTCGGACGAAACGGAGCAGGTAAGTCAACACTTTTAAATATTATTTCAAACAGACTTTTCGCTACTTCAGGCGAGGTTCTTATTGATGGTGTGCCTTCTCAGGAGAACGACGATGCACTTTCAAAGGTGTATCTTATGAGTGAAAAAACTCTTTATGACCCTGATACAAAGATTAAGCACATCTTTAAGCAGACAAAAATGTTTTATCCTAATTTTGATATTGATAGAGCGTTTGAAATTTCAAAGCAGTTTCAGCTTGATACCAATAAAAAGGTAAAGCAGCTTTCAACAGGTCAGACTTCTATTTTTAAGCTTGCAATTTCGCTTAGCGTAAATGTTCCGTACATATTCTTAGATGAGCCGGTTCTCGGTCTTGATGCCAACAACAGAGATCTTTTTTATAAGATGCTTCTTGAAATGTACATCGAAAAGCCTTGCACAATTATCATTTCTACTCATCTTATCGAAGAAATTTCTTCAATTATCGAAACAGCAATTATGATTGAACAGGGCGAAATTATTATCAATAAGAGTCGTGATGAGCTTATCAGAATGGGCTATTCTGTTTCGGGTAAGGCATCAGATGTAGACAGCTACACCGCAGGCAAAGAGGTAATAGGCGAGGATACAATCGGCGGTCTTAAAACTGCATATGTTATTGGCAGAGCAGAAAAGGTTCCTTCAACTCTCGAAATTGCCTCAATTGATTTACAAAAGCTCTTTGTTAAGCTTACAAGCTCAAAGGAGGAAAAATAATGCATCTCAAAAATTCTTTAAGATATCAGCTTGAGGTTTATAAGCAACCGCTAATTGTTATCAGTGTTGTTTATTTATCTATGATTGCTTTAGATATTATACTTGGTCTTGCTACTTCACCAAGTAATTTGACACTAAGCGGACCTGATGCATTTATGATAATGTTTGCTTTTATCTCTGCTTGTTCAAGGTATGCTTCTAATTTTAATATGCAAACACAAAACAGTATTTCAAGAAAAACATTTTTTACATCAACTGCTATTTCCTCTACAGTATTTGCTGCAGCAAGTTCTATATTCGTCTTTGTAAGTACTTTATTATTTGACTGGTTACACGGAATGATTTTTGCCGGTAAAAATGTTAGATTAACTTTGGACTTGTTATTTACAATGATGTGTTATGGTGAAGAGCGTACCGTATTTACAATTTTTATGGGTACAGTTATTCTTTTCTTTGTTTTACTTGTAGCATTTTTTGCAGGACACTTCTTTAGTAGCTTGTTTTATAGAATAAACAGCGTTGCAAAAGTATTTGTTATTGTTACTCCTATTGTGCTTTTTAATGTTATTTTACCTATTGTTGATATGATGTTTTTTGATTTACAGCTCTCAGAGCTTGTAGTTGAAGTTTTGAGTGTAATCTTTGGCAGTGTGTTTGCTTCAATTATAACATTAACAGTTATAGCGGTAGTGTTTGCGGCTTTAGCTTATGTAGTAATCAGAAGATCACCTATTAAGAAATAATTTATATATAATTACGGCTAAAATCGCTCAGTTTTAAATTGTGCGATTTTAGCTTGATTAATGATAAGGGGAGGTTATTTTATGCATCTTAAAAATTCCTTTAAATATCAGCTTAATAATTTTAAAATGTGTACTATTTTAATTTCAATATTATATATCGCATTTATGATTTTAGATATAATTCTTGCTGTTGTTACTACAAACGGTAGTGAAGGCGGAGCTGTACAAATATTTGGTTATGATATTATGATGCTTAGCGGTTTGGGTGCATATGCCGCTTTTAATTGTTCTAAAGATTTTAATATGCAAACACAAAATGGTATTTCCAGAAAAACATTTTTCTTAAGCAGAGTTTTTTCAGGCGTTGTATTTAGTTTATATGCAATGGTGTTTGTTTTTCTCAGTTCGTTGTTATTTAAACATATTTTAGGTGTATTGTTTGGTAATACTGCAAACCCAATGTATATGAGTCTGTTTTTATCTTCATTCTATTTTGACGGTAAGTCAAGTGTATTTACTTTGTTTATAGGTTCATTACTATTGTTTTTCTGTTTATTGGCAGTTTATTTTGTTATGACATTTTTTGGAGCATTATTTTACAGAGTAAATAATATTGTTAAGGTATTTGTTGTTGTTATACCTGTTTTGCTTATTAATATAATTCTACCTATTATTGAGTTTACTTTTCCTCAGTATCCTGTAATGTCTTTATTGTTTGAGTTTATGGATAAAATTTTAGGTGTATCTGCAAATAATCCGGTTACAGCAATGATTACATATTCTGTTGTTGCGGTAGTGTTTGCAGTAGCTGGCTTTTTGGTTATAAGAAGAGCACCTATAAAGAAATAATTTATAAATATGTACTGAACCAAAATCGCAGGTTTTAAGTCAAAATATAACTTTTGTTTTTAACTCAACTCTAACTGCGTATAGATGTAAGTTCAGTACATATTTTATTATATCTTTTTTATGGTATAGTATTGATTTTGTATGGCAAATAGTGTACAATAATTTTATCGTGTTAAAGTACGAAATTTAAAAAGGAGTTCATTTATATGAAAAAGAGATTTCTTACAATTGCTCTTGCGTGTGCATTGGTTATGGCTTCAACAGCATCAGCTATTACAGCAAGTGCAGAGCAGACTGCAACAGAACCTGTTACATATTATTCAGATCAAAGTAATTATATGGCAACAAAACTTAGTCATCCGCAAAACGGTCCGGGTGTGCCTGATGGTCTTGTAGACTATGTAGGTAATGGTGTTGTTACTGACCAGCTTAACGGCGTGGGCGACAGAGCACAAAACTATTCTTGGTC